>CAJKNM010000072.1 GCA_905201285.1 uncultured Eubacteriales bacterium
TCGATTCCGATATCGCTGATCGCGGCGCGGGTCGGGTTCGACAATTACACATATTTCTCAACATCCTTCAAGGAGATCGTCGGCGTTTCGCCGCGGGAATATTTCGGAAAATAAATGTGTAAACAATCTGTAAAACCTCTTGAAAAAAGCGGGGGGTTGTGGTAAAATATTATTTGTGGACGTTTGCGGCGGCGTCTGCCCACAAAAAATACAGCCGCGATAACACACACCGGACGAGCGTTCCGAGGGTCAGAGCATATCTGTACCGGGCGCCATGAAACGGTGGTGGGAAAACTCAGGAGGACTAAAATGTCTGTTGTAACCATTAAACAGCTTCTCGAAGCAGGCGTCCATTTCGGACATCACACCAGAAGATGGAACCCGAAGATGGCGGAGTACATCTTCACAGAAAGAAACGGTATCTATATCATCGACCTTCAGAAGACCGTAAAGAAAATTGAGGAAGCGTACTATTTTGTTCGTGACATCGCGGCAGAGGGTGGAACAATTCTCTTTGTCGGCACAAAGAAGCAGGCTCAGGATGCTATCCGCGAGGAAGCAGAAAGAACCGGTATGTACTATGTAAATGCGCGTTGGCTCGGCGGTATGCTTACAAACTTCAAGACAATCAAAAAGAGAATCGAGCGTCTTTATCAGCTTGAAAAGATGGCTGAGGACGGAACAATGGACCTTCTTCCCAAGAAAGAGGTTATTAAACTGAACCTTGAGCACGAGAAACTCGAAAAGTTCCTCGGCGGTATCAAAGAAATGAAGGATCTTCCTTCGGCTATGTTCGTTGTTGACCCGAGAAAAGAGAAGAACGCTATCGCAGAGGCTCATAAACTCGGTATCCCGGTTATAGCAATCGTTGATACAAACTGTGACCCTGAAGAAGCTGACTATCCTATCCCCGGTAACGATGACGCTATCCGTGCGGTTAAGCTTATTGCCGCTACAATCGGTAACGCTGTTATCGAAGGCCGTCAGGGCGAGCAGAACGTTGCTGAAACCGAAACGGCTGAGGAAGCAGAAGTTAGCCTCGATATGCTCGATGAGTAATATATAAATTCAGAGATAATCAGAAAGGATGATATAAAATGGCATTTACAGCACAGGATGTTAAAAAGCTTAGAGAAATCACAAGCTGTGGTATGATGGACTGTAAGAAGGCTCTTACAGAGACTGACGGCGATATGGACAAGGCTATTGAGTTCCTGAGAGAAAAGGGACTTGCTACTGCTGCTAAGAAGGCGGGCAGAATTGCGGCTGAGGGTATCGTTAAGTCGTATATAGACGGAAAAGTCGGCGTTTTGGTTGAGGTTAACTCAGAAACCGACTTTGTTGCGAAGAACGCTGAGTTCCAGAACTTTGTTGCGGATGTTGCTAAGACTATTGCTGACACCAACCCCGCTGACGTTGAAGAACTCAAAAATGAGAAGTGCGGCGATTCTACCATCGGCGATATGCTGACCGAGAAAATTGCTAAAATCGGTGAGAATATGAACATCAGACGTTTCGCAAGAGTTGAAACAGACGGTGTTATCACCGACTATATTCACGCGGCAGGTAAAATCGGCGTTTTGGTTGAGGCTGACGCTCCCGATAACGACGAGGTTCACGAGTGCTTGAGAAATCTCGCTATGCAGATTGCGGCTCTTAACCCGAAGTATTTGTCAAGCAACGATGTTGCTGAAGATTATAAAGAGCATGAGAAAGAAATTCTTATCGCTCAGCTTAAGAATGACCCGAAGAACGCTTCTAAGCCCGACAACATCATTGAGAAGATGATTACAGGTCGTCTCGCAAAGGAACTTAAGGAAATCTGCCTGCTTGAACAGGAATATGTTAAGGCAGAGAACAAAGAGACCGTTGCTAAGTATGTTGAAGCGGTAAGTAAGAAAATCGGTGCTGACATCAAGATAAAGAGCTTTGTTCGTTTTGAGACCGGTGAAGGCCTTGAAAAGAAGGAAGAAAACTTTGCTGATGAAGTTGCAAGTATGATTAAATAATCAGATAAAATTTAAAGGCATCAGCCACATTAAGCGGTTGATGCCTTTTTGAATTGTTTGTGAGCTATTAAATATCTCTGAATCTGAGCAACGTCAGACCTCTTACAGATGAATGAAGCAATCTCACACGTTGCACAAATTTTATCGGCGATTGTGACGATTACGCTTTCGCGGTAACGCGGCGGCTTTATGTTAAGCGGAAACATATGCTTAATTATAATATCCTCTTGAATCTTGTCAATTTCAAAATCACGCTCTGCATTTTTTAATGCAATCTGAGCATGACCGAAACCGTGCATCCTGTCACCCGGCGTTCCCTCGCGCCAGTCATAAAGGAAGTAGTCATGAAGCAGAGCCCCGCGAATCAGACTTCGCATATTAACCGTGATATTAAGCTTTTTTGCTATCCACACGCTTACGCACGCAACAGACAGCGAATGCTCGAAACAGTTAAAGTGACGGTGATGAACAAGATTCAGTTCGCACTGCATACGGTCTGATGTCAGTATGTCATAGCCGTATTCAAATATAAGAGAAACAATAGCTGAAATAGATTCTGTCTTATACATTATTTTCACCTTAATATTTATTCTGTCATAAAGATTTTTTACATCTATAATTATAATATTAGTTATCAGCAAAATCAAGTCAAAATATTTACCAAATTAGCACAAAAACGAGGGGTATTCTTGTGAGTTTATTGCTGTTGTGCATATTCTACAATTACATATCGATAAAGATAATATAGATATGCGTAATTTACACTTGCATACCCGGTCGAATTATGTTATAATCTAAAGTAAAATACAAAATAGAGAAGGTGCGTTATGAACAAAATATCTATCATCGGAACCGGCAGCGTCGGTTCTACAATCGCTTATACACTTACGGCTATGGGCATTGCCTCAGAAATTGTTATGATTGACATAAACAACGATAAGGCTCTCGGCGAAGCATTGGACATTCGTCAGGGTACACCGTTTTTAGGGGCATGTTCAATCTACGCGGGGGACTATCCCGACGCGGCAAATTCAAACATCGTAATTTTAACTTCGGGTATCGCAAGAAGACCCGGCCAGTCAAGACTTGAGCTTGCACAGACAAACGTTGATATTACAAAGAAGATAATCCCGCAGATTACAAAATACGCTCCGGATGCTACCTATATTATAGTTAGTAACCCAGTTGATATTTTGACCTACACATTCTGCAAGAGATCGGGTCTGCCCGAAAATCGCATTATCGGTTCGGGTACTATCCTTGATACCTCGCGTTTGCGTGCGAGACTTTCGGAATATTATAACCTCAACCAGAGTAATGTTCACGCTTATGTTTTCGGTGAACACGGTGATTCTTCATTTATCCCCTGGTCGGTTGCGAATATTTCAAATGTTCCCATCGATGATTGTGACAAACTGATTTCGACTGACACAAGCTCTTATCCCAAATTCGACCGCGACGAGGTTGAACAGTATGTTCGCAAGTCGGGCGGTATCGTTATCGAGAGAAAGGGTGCTACTTTCTATGCCGTTTCTGCTTCTGTCTGTCACATTTGCAAGTGCCTGCTTGCCGGCATCGATACTACTATGACTGTATCTACACTTATGCACGGTGAATACGGCGTTGATGACGTTTGCCTCAGCGTTTTGAACATCGTGGGTAACGAGGGTGCAAAGGCTAAGGTTCTTATGCCGCTTACCGATGATGAGCTTGTAAAGCTCAAAAAGAGTTCTGATACATTAAAGGATGTAATCAATAACCTTGATATTTAAGGTATAAAACATAATAAAAAGGTGGTAAACAATAATGGAATATCGTATAGAACACGATTCTATGGGCGAGGTTAAGGTTCCCGCAGACAGACTTTGGGCCGCACAGACCGAGAGAAGCCACGAGAACTTTAAAATCGGTGTCAATATCGAAACGATGCCGAGAGAAATCACTCACGCCTTCGGAATTCTTAAAAAGGCCGCTGCTCTTGCGAATAACGAGTTAAAGCCGGAGAAGATGACTGCTGAAAAGCTTGAATACATCTCAAAGGCTTGTGACGAAGTTATTTCGGGTGAGCTGAACGGTCATTTTCCGCTTGTTGTATGGCAGACGGGTTCGGGTACTCAGTCTAATATGAACGCAAACGAGGTTATAGCTAACCGTGCGAACCAGCTTGCGGGAAAGAAACTTGTGCATCCGAATGACGATATTAATATGAGCCAGTCATCAAATGATACATTCCCGACGGCTATGCACATTTCTGCTGTTATAGCAATAGAGGATAAGCTTATCCCCGCAATCGAACTTCTGATAGAAACCTTTAAGAGGCTCGAGACTGAGAATGAGGGAATAGTTAAGTCCGGCCGTACACACTTGCAGGACGCTACTCCTATCAAGTTCAGTCAGGAAATAAGCGGATGGCGCTCAAGCCTTGAACGCGATGTTGAGCTTTTGAAGCTTGCCGTTTCGCCGCTTCACGAGCTTGCCCTCGGCGGAACCGCCGTTGGAACAGGCCTTAATACCCCTAAGGGATTTTCAGAGCTTGTTGCCGCAAAGGTTGCTGAACTTACCGGAAAGAATTTCATTACGGCTGAGAACAAGTTCCATGCTCTCACCTCAAAGGATGAAATAGTATTTGCTCATGGTGCAATCAAGGCGACCGCTTGTGATATGCTGAAGATAGCGAACGATGTTCGCTGGCTGGCTTCGGGACCGAGAGACGGTCTCGGCGAGATTCATATCCCCGAGAACGAGCCGGGCTCATCGATTATGCCGGGTAAGGTTAATCCGACCCAGTGTGAGGCGGTTACTATGGTTGCCGTTCAGGTAATGGGTAACGATACCGCTGTTTCAATAGCGGCTTCACAGGGTAACTTTGAACTTAACGTATTTATGCCGGTTACGGCTTATAACTTCCTTCAGTCGGCAAGGCTTTTGGCTGAGGCAATCGTATCATTCAATAACAACTGTGCTGTCGGAATCACGGCAAACAAAGAGAAGATGCACCATAATCTTCACAATTCTTTGATGCTTGTTACCGCACTCAATCCTTATATCGGCTATGAGAATGCGGCTAAGACGGCGAAAAAGGCCTATAAAGATAATATCTCGCTTAAACAGGCGTGTGTTGAGCTTGGCTTTTTAACAGAAGAAAAGTTTGACGAGATTTTCCACCCCGAACAGATGGTATAAACAATATTACACAAAACATTAATGGAGGTAAAACAATGAAGGTTAGTTATTTCCCCGGCTGTACCCTCCGAACCAAAGCAAAAGAACTTGACTTCTACGCAAGAAAATGCGCCGAGATTCTCGGCGCAGAGCTTTGCGAAATCGAGAATTGGCAGTGCTGCGGCGGTGTTTTTGTCAGCGCAAAGGACGAAATCGCCACAAAGCTGTCAAGTGTTCGCGCTCTTGTTGCAGCAAGAGATGCAAATCAGCCTTTGGTTACGGTATGTTCAGCCTGTCATAATGTTATCAAACAGACTAATCATGCAATCCGGTCGGATGAGGACTTTGCCGCAAAGGTAAATACATATCTGGCTCAGGATAAGGACTTTTCGGGCCCGTACAGCGGTGAGACCGAGGTCTGTCATTATTTAGAGCTTTTGCGTGATAAAATCGGCTTTGATAAGATTAAAGAGGCGGTTAAAAATCCGCTTAAAGGTAAAAAAGTTGCCGCTTACTATGGTTGTATGCTTCTTCGCCCCGGAAAGGTAATGGCGTTTGATGACCCCGAGAATCCGACTTTGATGGAGGACTTTATAAAGGCTCTCGGAGCTGAACCTGTTATTTATCCGTCAAGAAACGAATGCTGCGGCGGATATGTGGTTGTAGAGGATGCAGAGTCGGCGAAGAAAAAGAGCGCAAAGGTCACAGACAGCGCGAAAAATCACGGCGCCGATATGATTGTTACGGCTTGTCCTCTGTGCAAGTATAATCTTGTCAAGAACGGAAGCGAGCTTCCGGTAATCTACTTTACCGAGCTTTTGGCCGAGGCTCTCGGAGTAAAGGAGGATAATTATGCAGAGTAAAACAGAACGTGAGAAAGAACAGATTTTGCGTATGAGCGGTGTTAATCCGCTTAAATGTATGCGCTGCGGAAAGTGCTCGGGTACTTGTCCTTCGTATGATGAGATGGAATATCATCCCCATCAGTTCGTATATATGGTTGAAACAGGAGATATAGAGACGCTTAAAAATTCAGATTCGATTTATAAGTGTTTGTCCTGCTTTGCCTGTGTAGACAGATGTCCGAGAGGCGTTGAGCCGGCTAAGCTTGTCGAGGCGCTCAGACTTTCGGTTATCCGTGAGAAGGGTGCAAATCACCTCACCCCGAACGATATACCCGAGCTTGTTGATGATGAGATTCCACAGCAGGCGTTGGTAAGCGCTTTCAGAAAATATTCAAAATAGAAAGGAGATACAAACCATGCAGAGAATAGGAGTATTTGTCTGTCATTGCGGAACAAATATTGCCGGAACAGTTGATGTTAAATCGGTTGCAGAGGCTTTAAAATCAGAGCCGGGGGTTGTTTTCTCCACCGATTATCAATATATGTGTTCTCAGGCAGGACAGGATATTATAAAAAATGCAATCAAAGAACATAACCTGACGGGCGTTGTTGTATGTTCATGTTCGCCGCGTATGCACGAGGCCACCTTCAGAAAAACAGCAAAGTCAGCGGGAATCAACCCATATATGGTTGAAATCGCAAACATCCGTGAGCAATGTTCTTGGGTTCACAAAGAGATGCCGATAGGTACCGAGAAGGCTATCATCCTCGGTAAGGCGGCAATAGCAAAGGTTAACTTAAATACGCCGCTGACACCGGGCGAAAGTCCCGTTACAAAGCGTGCGCTGGTTATCGGCGGCGGTATCGCCGGAATCCAGACCGCTCTTGATATTGCGGACGCCGGTTTCCCGGTTGATATAGTTGAGACAAAGCCGACCATCGGCGGAAAAATGGCTCAGCTCGATAAGACATTCCCGACACTTGACTGTGCAGCCTGTATTTTAACACCTAAGATGGTGGAGGTTGCTCAGAACGAAAATATCAGAATCTTCTCGTATTCAGAGGTAACAGAGGTCGGCGGCTTTGTCGGCAACTTTGAGGTTACAATTAAAAAGCGTGCAAGATTCGTCAAGGAGGACATATGTACCGGCTGTGGAGCTTGTACCGAAAAATGTCCTATGAAGAAGGTGCCGAACGAGTTTAACTTAGGTATGAACAACAGAAGTGCAATATATATTCCTTTTGCACAGGCTGTACCTAAGGTTGCTACAATCGACCCGAATTATTGCTTAAAGCTTAAAACCGGAAAGTGCGGATTGTGCTCAAAGGTATGTACGGCCGGCGCTATCGACTATGAGGCAAAGGACGAATTCATTAAGGAAAGATACGGCGCAATCGTTGCCGCAACCGGTTATAATCCCATTTCGATGGATAAGTTTGACGAGTTTGCTTACTCTCAGTCAAAGGATGTTATCACATCGCTTGAATTCGAGAGACTCACTAACGCGGCAGGCCCAACGGCGGGTCAGTTGCTTCGTCCGTCGGACGGTGTTCATCCTCATACAATCGTATTCGTACAGTGTGTAGGTTCAAGATGCGAGGCGTGTGCACAGAAGGGTAAGGAGTATTGCTCAAAGATTTGTTGTATGTACACCGCAAAGCACGCAATGCTGACGCGTGACAAGTATCCTGACACAGATGTTTATGTATTCTACATAGATGTTCGTACTCCGGGTAAGAACTTTGACGAATTCTATCGCCGTGCGGTAGAAGAGTATGGTGTTCATTATATTAAAGGTATGGTAGGTAAGGTTTCGCCCGAGGGCAATAAACTTAAGGTTCAGGCATCTGACCTGCTTGCGAACAAACAGCTTCACATTGACGCTGATTTGGTCGTTTTGGCTGCTGCAATCGAGCCCGATAAGTCGGCAAGACCGCTT
>CAJKNM010000073.1 GCA_905201285.1 uncultured Eubacteriales bacterium
TTCGGCTATTTCACGATATTTATAGCCGGCGGCAACCGCCTTTAAGATTTCCAATTCTGTTTTAGAAAGAGTCGAAAGCCTTGTAACCATAAAAAGGAAGCTATTGCGTTCGCGTTTGAGTTTAATAAGCTCATCTATTACCACGTGGTTTATTCTGTTGGCCGGAGAGTCTTTGGCAACGGCGCTGCGGATTGCTGTTATTATTTCATATACCGAGGCGGTTTTTTCTATAAAATCTACGGCTCCGGCTTCATACGAGTCGATGATATTCTCCTTGCTGCTGTGAATAGTAAGCATGATTATTTTTATGTCGGGATGCTTATTTATAATTTCCTCGGCGGCCGTAATCCCGGAGCGGTCGTTATCCATTTGTATGTCCATAAGAATGACGTCAGGATGAAGCTCATCGGCTTTTTTAATTACGTCATCTTCGCCGGAAGCTGTTGCGATTACATTTATATCCCGCTCATTTTCGAGCATCATCTTAAAATGGTCTCTGAATTCCTTCATATCGTCTGAAATTAATACATTTATCATAATTTAATGTTCCTTTCTGTTACAGCGTATTTAAGGATAAGATATTTCAGTCGGGGGTTCCCTGAAAAATATCTTTGTTTTAGAATGATTAGTCATTGACGGCAGGAAGATAAATATAAAAGTTGGTTCCGAAGCCCAATGTGCTTTCGACAGAGATATAACCGTTGTGGTATTTTATAATCCGATAGGCAAAGGAAAGACCGATTCCCCAATTGGTGATACGAGATTTTGTAGTGTAAAACGGTTTAAAAAGATTTGATATTTCGCGCCGCGTCATCCCTGTTCCGGTATCAGAAATTTTAAGAATGCTCCATTCTCCGTCGGTATCCGTCGTAAGCGTTATGACTCCGTCTTTTTTTGTTTTTTTAATGGCGTCTTCGGCGTTTTTGATAATATTAATTAATGCGTCCGTCATATAGAACGTGTCCATATTTACTTTGGCATCCGAGTTAATACATTCTTTTATTTTGATATTCGGGTCAAAGTTCATCTGTGCCAAGACCTTGTCTATAAGCTCTTTAAAACTTACGGGTTCAAGTTCGATTGCCAGGTCGCCGTTTTCGATATTTAGCATAAGCGATATTCTGTTTATATAATCGTTAATTTTGGCTTCAAGTTCATCCAGAGTTTTTTCTTTTTCGTCACCGGTTTGCATACGGGCGTGCTCAAGCAAAATCTTGTAAGAGTATATAATATTCTTAACTGAGTGAAATACGTTTATATAGTTTTGGTTGAGCTCTTTAAGATTTCGCTTGAAGGATTGATTCTTAAAGAAATTTATTTTTGACGATATGCTGTGCTTGCTTATCGTGTAAAGAGCAAGTGTAACAAGCAGTATCCCTATAACTATGAGTGCAAAATATACCTCCGGCGTAATAACGTTATTTATCTGAACAACACTTAAAATTCTATTGTCAAAAATATACGGTTTTCGGTAAAGCCCGACTAAAATGACAAACAGAAAAAATATGTCTATTATAACAATCGAAAATGAAACCGCAAGCGCACGCTTTCTTTTTATCGGTGACGATTTTTTTAACGAGCGGCATATAAAAATAAACGGAAAAACAGTGTAAAAAAATGTCAGCAGATAAAAAAAGCTGTCTGCGGCATATATCAGATATGAAATCTTATTGTGCGGCACAATAAAATATGTATAAAATAGGTATGTTGCTTTCGGATCATAGAAAAAAGCCATAGCAATAGGAAAAACACAGAAAAGAGCGAGCTTTGTTTTACCTTTTTTGTTATGGGAATGTACGAATTCTCCGAAATACATTAATGTGAACGTAATGATGGATATCATAAAAACCATGAGAAAAATATTATACATACGTATTATATTATTATAGCCGAGCGAAAAGCTTGTAAGATTAAGGAAGAAATAACGATCGATTTTACTCCAAAACTTTGTTGTATAGGTATACCTTCCTGTCTTGTATATCATATTCAGAGTAGAAAAAAGCATTCCCGCAATGGATACTACCATTGTGGCGAGAAAAATTGTATAGCGGTTTTTATAGCTTAATACAAGAAATGAGATTGCTAAAAACGCAAATAAAAATATTATATATGTCATATATCGTTTACACTCCTTAGCCGAAAGAGAGTAATCCGAACTCCGATTTTGAGAGGCGAATTGCTATCTTTCGGCTATATTTCATGGCTTTACACTTTCGTCGTTTTTATACAGTATATCATATAATATCGATAAAAACAATAGCATAAACGATAAACAAAATAAAAAAAATTCTGCGCTGGTAAGAAAATAAAATTAAAATGTTGGTGTATTTAGCAACATTTTTTAAATGTAAATATTGTTTAAATTAAAAACGTTGCTGAAAGATTGTATTGTGTAAGGTGCAACAAAATGATACAATAATATCATAAAAAAACCGAAGGGAGAAATTTTAAAATGAAAAAATTGGTATCGATTGTTGCGGCGGCGGCTATCGCGCTTGGGACGCTTACCGGCTGTGGAGGAGAAAAAAAGGACAGCGCGTTAAAGGTTCGTGTTTGGTCGGCTGACGGGGCGACAAAGCAGTTTATGACACAGAAAGTAGACGAGTTTAATAAGACTACAGGCGCCGAAAAAGGAATTAACATAGAATATCAGGTTATATCATCCAATATGAGCGAAATGGTAAAAAGCGCATTTGAAAACGGCGATGGGCCTGAACTGGTAGGATGTCCGTTTAATGATTCGATTCAATACAGAAAACAGGGATATATAGTTTCCGTGGACGAATTGGACGGAGGAAAGGAGTATCTTGAATCGATTGATTTTGACATTCCGGAAACCGAAACGTTCAAACAAAACGGAAAGACTTACATAATTCCGACATCAACGGTAACGGGCGGACTTATATATAATAAGGATCTTTTCAAAAAGGCGGGAATTGTCGATGAAAAAGGCGAAGCGCTTCCGCCGTCAACGTGGGATGAATTGATTAAGGACGCAAAAAAAATCCACGAAGCCGATTCAAATAAGTACGGTGTGGGTTTCCCGATGAAAGACGGCATCCATTGGTGGTGCGGAATGGGATGGGCGATGACAGCATCATATGAAAGAGATTATACTATTGATTTGGATAAACAGGAATATACTCTGACAGATTCCAGACCCGAAATGTATAAAATTATGAAGCAGATTAAAAGTGATAACTCATGCTTCCCGGGGTCTGAAAGCCTTGACAACGATACGCTCAGACTTCAGTTCTCAGAAGGTAATATAGGAATGTTTTTCGGCGCTTCATGGGATGTAGGCGTTTTCACCGATCAGTTTAAAGCAAAGTGCGACTGGGGGGTAGCTCCGTATCCGGTGAAAAACGAAAACGAAAGATATCAGCAAAGCGGAATGATCTCGGGAACGGTGTCTATAGGAAATTCAGCCGTAAAAACGCCCGAGATGTCCAAGGCGGTTATGGAAGTATATAAATGGATGTATTCAGACGATATGATTTCACAGCTATACGAAGCAGGTCAGTGGATTCCTTATAACACCAAAATTTCGGATAAGGCTGATAACAGCAAGACACCTAAGCAGTGGAAAGAATTCTGTGAGATGATGAAAGTAACGCGTAAACCCGAACAAGACGTAAAATTTAAGCTTGAGGGTGATTCGAACAATATAGTCGGAGAAAAGGTGTGGATGGACGAACTTACCATAGACGAAGCGGTAAAAGATCTTAATACAAGATATACAAGCGCTCTTAAAAAGGGTCTTGCGGACGGAAGCATAAACCCTGAGTATGTTAAAGAAAATCAGGGTATGGATTATAAAATAAAATAATAATTAAGATTTATGATAAATACGGTACATATTTTGAAAGATACTATGATTTGACAGAATTTTGTACCGTAGTTATTCTTAAATATTTAAAATGTTTAAGAGTTTAGGAAAGGAAGCATAAGATGAGAAACGACAAAAAAGTAGAAAATATAGCCTGTTATCTTATGATATTGCCTATGATTATAGGCCTTTTGGTATTTACATTGTATCCGATATTTTGGATTGCAAAATATTCGGTGTATGATTATGACGGCGTTAATGCGATTTTCACCGGTCTTGCAAACTATAAACGAATATTCACAAATGAACCGGGATATTGGAAGAGTATATTAAACGCTATAATAATCGCATACGGAAAGCTTATTATAGAAATTCCGCTTGCTTTGATAATAGCTGTTTTGCTGAAAAAAAGACAAGTGAGCAACGATGTTTTCAGGGGAATATTTTATATGCCGGCAATTATAGGCATCTCGGTTTGTGCGGTTGTTTTTACGAAAATTTTTGCTACAAGCGGAGGAATAATCAATGATTTGTTTAAACAGATGGGAATTATAAAAGAACCCATAAATTGGTTTGGACAAAAATGGACTGCTATGCTGGTTATCATAATTATGTCAATATGGAAAAACTTCGGCATAAATATGCTTTTCTTTATGGCAGGAGTTCAGGGAATATCAAGCGATTATTATGAGGCGGCTGAAATCGACGGTGCAACGCGCTCACAGCAATTTTTCAAAATAACGCTTCCCCTTCTTATGCCTGTTGCGAGAACAATAGTTCTATTGGCAATATCAAGCGGAATCCAGCTTTTAGACCCTGTTATGCTTTTGACAAACGGAGGACCGGGCGGTTCAACGAATGTTGTTATGCTCTACATATATCAGCACTTCTTTGAGACAAATACAACCGCACCTCAGATAGGCTTTTCATCGGCGCTCGGTATTGTTACATCCGTAATAATATTCATTTTGTCAATTTTATATCTAAAGCTTTCCGATAAAGCGGAAAAGACAATATAAGGAGAAGTGTACAATGAAAAAAATAAACTTCGGAAATATAATAAGAATTATATTTTTAGTAATTCTGGCGGCGCTCACACTTTTTCCTGTGATTTATACCGTACTTGGTTCGTTTAAATCAACGGCTGAGATACTCCTCGGGGGAATCAACATCTTCCCAAAAGAGTTTAATCTTGAAAATTATAAAGAGGCGTGGGTTATAGCAGATTTTAAAACATATACAATTAACAGTATTTACTACTCAGCAACCGTTGTTGCGGCAACGATATTTACATCGTGCATGGGCGGATATGTGTTTGCAAAAGGAGATTTTATAGGGAAAAAAATAGTTTTTGCAATATTTTCATCGACTATGTTTATAGCGCTCGGCTCAGCGTCACTTTATCCGACCTTGAAAATAGCGAGATTGCTTCATCTGAATAACAGTATATGGGGCGTTGTTGTTATACGCGCTTTCGGCTTAAACATAGCGAATGTGTATCTGGTAAAAAGCTTTGTCAAGACTATTCCTCAGGGAATTCTTGAAGCCGGTAAGATTGACGGCTGTGGCTTTTTCGGAAACTTTATAAGGATTGTTCTTCCGCTTTTAAAGCCTATGATAGCAACGCTTGCAATTTTATCGTTTCAAGGGGCGTGGAACGATTACCTTCTTCCGATGGTATTTACGATTTCAAATAAGAAGCAGGCGCCGCTTGCCGTCGGCCTTGCCAATTTAAAAAGCAGCTCTCAGGCGGCAACAAACTGGGGTATTATCTTTGCGGGGGCGTGCTTCTGTATTATACCGATTCTTATAGTTTATTGCATATTCAACAGATACTTTGTTGAAGGAATAACAGCAGGCTCGGTTAAAGAATAAATTATTTAGTTAAAACAGAAATTTTAAAAGCAACCCCGAAAAAGGAGCTGATCTGGTTGAAAAAATTTTTTATTATGTCTTTTGCGCTGGCGCTATGTATTCAAACATTAACCCTTCCGGCTTTAGCAATGTCTGAAGCAATAGCCAAATGCGAGAACGAAGGCGAGAGTGTTGAGGTTAAAGTGAGCCTTTCGCAGGAAGCAAAGCAGGGTGTGTTTGCTTATCAGGCTATATTAAATTATGACCCCGAGATGTTGGAGTATGCAGGAATAAGTCAACGGTATTTTTCGGCGGATGAAAGTAAAAATACCGACTATGGTAACATTTATAAGTCAGGCAGTGATTACGCTGCATATGAAAATATCAAAGCCGAAGCAGGAAGCATACGCTATGCTTCAAGCGTAATTAATAAGTATTTAGTTGCGCCGAATGAAAATATTATAAGTATCACATTTAAGGCCAAACAAAAAGGCGAAAGCTTTATTAACATTTCAGATGAAAAAGCTATGATTGATACGGACAGTTCCCTTGAGGAAGCGGATACGTATTTTACTGTAATATCGCCTACATTTACTTCTGTATCCAAGAAATTGGCTGATGAGATAAAAGAACCGAATATAAAGTATGATTTGACGGAGGCTAAGCGGATAAGAGTTGATTATGTTAATCCCGATGCAAGTATAAGCATAAGAAACGAAAGAATTTCGATAAACACCGTAAACCCATTTGAAAGCGCCATAACTCCCGTTCCGGTTCGAAAACATATAGATGAATCAATTTCTCCCGTAAAAATGTTTTATGTGGACCGGGAGGATGGGAAGATAAAATTCTCGGATACCGAATTCGGGACATATTATATCGTTCCCTGTCGAGTGGTTGTAAACGATATGGCGGATGGTGAAACAGGAACAGAGGCGGTTAAAAGCTTTGCGGCATCAGGGGTAATAAGCGGCGGAATGAATTTTTATTATAGACCCGATGACAAAATCACAAGAGCGGAATTTATAAAGCTTTTGGTTGAGGTTTGTGGATTGGTTGATGAAAAGGCAAGATGCATATATGATGATGTGTCTATTTCGGATTGGTATTATCCGTATATCGCTTCGGCGAGTGAAGCCGGATTGATTGGCGATGGGTTGGATATGATATACCCGGAAGGGAGCATTTCAGGTATTGAGGCAGAAGAATTGATTCAAAAAGCATTTAAGACCTCGGCCGAATATAATTACGGCGGAGAACTTACCCGACGCGAAGCAGCTGATCTTATATATAAGAATATTGACACGGCTCTTAAATAGTGCAGAAGGAGATAATTATGAAAAAGTTAATGAAAATATCGGCGTTAATGACAGCAATTATTATTCTTTTCGGAACGCAAAGTATAATGGCTGAGGAATGGGTTAGAGTTCCTCTGGCAACTGAAGAACAGAGAGATCGTGGGATGATGGGAGGTGAAGGCTGTCAATGGCCTCAGGCGATAGCTATAAGCCGTTCAAACCCTGATTTTATGATGTTTGGAACTGACGTTTCGTCCGTATACAAAAGTACAAACGGAGGAAAAACCTGGGTTCACTCTAACAGCGGGTATAATTCAAGAGGCGCGTCAAGCGGCCTTGTTATAGATCCGTTTAATGAAAAACATATTATATCGGTCGGTTCAAACTCAGCAAGCAACTCGGCAAACGGATTGTATACATCGTTTGACGGAGCAGAAACATGGAAGCAGACTTGCGCCGCTGATATATGCGGATATCGCGATTTCAGAGATCAGGTGGCATTTGATCCGACTTCGTATGATGAGAAAACAAAAATGTGTACGGTGGCATACTGGAGTCGTGTGGAGATTGACCCGAATTCTCCGGCGCCTCAGCCGGGACTATATCGCACCGATGACGGCGGAAATACATGGAAGATGCTTGCGGACTCAGCAAGATACGGCGGAATGTTTGTAGCGGTAAACGAAAAAAACGGGGATGTATATTTATCCGGACACACAGGCTTTTATAAGTCACCAAAAGGCGGCGAATCCTTTGAAAAAAATTTCGACGGAATTTTCACAAGTATGTGTACCATCTACACAAAGCCCGATGAGGTTTATCTGTCAACATGGAATACGCTTTATAAGTCGGAAGACGGCGGTGAGAGCTTTAATGTCATATCTATGACCAGTCCCCCGAGTAATCAGACAGAAGAAAAGGATTGGAGCGACCCCCAAATAACAAATAGTTATGATTACGGCTGGG
>CAJKNM010000074.1 GCA_905201285.1 uncultured Eubacteriales bacterium
GTCAAAGACATGAGGCATGTGCGCCGCTTCCGGAGACAAGGTCCCTTAATTATTTTGTTGGTTTTACATTATAGCCGCCAACACGTACACAGCAGGGATATTCATTTAATTAAAGAACGGAATAAATAATTCGTTCGCTTCACTAACTATAGTATATCACATTTTAAAATAAAATACAATACCAATTTAAAAAATAATTTTTTTAAATTGGTATTGGCGGAATATTATTCGAAAGTTATTTGCGTTTTGTACCATAAAAGAATACCGCAACAGTTCCGCGGCCTGTATGAGAACCTATCACGGTGCCGATTGAGTTTATTCTGACAGGTTCAGCAAGGTTCGGAAATTTTTCATTAATTAAATCCGCCACCTTTTTTGCATCCTCCGGTGCGGCGGAATTTGAGATAAAACACTTTCCGTTATAGGCGGTTCCGCCTTCCGCATTTTCTATCATACGTTCTACTATTCTTTCGATAACCTTTTTCTTTCCGCGTACTTTCTCAACCGGCATAAGCTTACCGTTTGCGTCCATATCAAGAAGAGGACAAATATTCAGAACTGTTCCCGCAATACAGGAAGCGGCTGAAATCCTTCCGCCCCTTTTATAGTGAGTAAGGTCAGTTGAGAAGAACCAATGATGAATCTTAAGCCTATTTTCTTCAACCCATTCCCGAACCTCATCAAGAGTTTTCCCGCTGTCGCGCAAGTCGGCGGCCATATCGACCAAAAGTCCATATCCGCTTGAAGCCGAAAGTGTGTCGACAACCTCAAACCGCCTGTCGGGATACTTTTCGAGAAGCTGCTCCCTCGCTATGCAGGCCGAGTTATAAACGCCCGAAAGACCGGAAGAAAATGAAAGATGCAGAATGTCGTGACCTTCCTTTAACATCGGCTCAAAAAATTCAATGAACTGACCGACGTTTACCTGGGAGGTGGTTGGCATAGCCCCTAATCCGACCCTTTTGTAAAATTCGTCAAATGTCATAGTCTGACCCAAGTCATCGGGATATTCTTTTCCATCCATTATAAAGTGAAAGCAACAATACGGGATATTGCGCTTGTCAAAAAACTCTTTAGGCATATCGGCCGTTGAACAACAGCTCAATATATAATTTCCACCATTCATTTAAAAATCTCCATTTCAAAACACTTCAATATATTTCTATACATATGTTAAAATATCTCACACAAAAATGCAAATACAGTTTCAAAAAATATGAAAGTTATTTATACACATTTATAAAACTGTAATAATTTGCTATCGCTGTCATTCACAGTCTGTGCGTTCTTTTCCGTAAAAAAATATTGCGACAGCCCCGCATCCCGCATGGCTTCCTATCACCGTACCCATTTCACATATTCTGATCGGTTCTGAAAGCTTTGAAAAAACCTGTTCAACCATATCGGCGAGAGTCCTTGCGTCCTCAAAGCACGCTGAATGGGAGATATAACACTTCCCGCTGTAATCCTTACCGTTTTCGGCGTTTTCAAGCATATGAATAAGCATCCTGTTTAAAACCTTTTTCTTTCCGCGGGGTTTTTCAATCGAGGCGAGAGCACCCTTTGAATTTGCACAAAAAAGAGGGTAGATGTTGAGAACCGTTCCCGCAAGAGCGGTAACGGAGGATATTCTTCCGCCATGCTTGAGATGCGCCATATCACTGAAATAAAACCAGTGGTTAAGCTTTAGGCGTTTCCTCTTTATTTCGGTCAAAACTTCGTTTAAGCCGGCGCCGCTGTCACGGAGGTCGGCCGCCATATCAACCAAAAGTCCATATCCGCTTGAGCCTGAAAGGCTGTCAACCACTTCAATCGTTCGGTCGGGATATTTTTCTTTAAGTATTCCTTTGGCTATGTTTGCTGAATTAAATTCACCCGATAGTCCGCTCGATGTGGATATGTGAAGTATGTCAAGTCCGATTTTAAGGTATGGTTCAAAAAATTCGATAAATTGACTTACGTTTACCTGTGAGGTTGTGGGCATTGCACCCTTTGAAATTCGTGTATAAAACTCGTCGAAGCTCATTGACTCGCCGAGGTCATCGGTATATTCCCTTCCGTCAATCATAAAGTGGAAACAGGCATAGGGAATCCTTCTTTTTAAGAAATATTCTTTAGGCATATCTGCTGTTGAACAGCAGGTCAGTATATAATCGGTCATAATAAAATAAATTCTCCTAAACACCTTGTATTTTTATTATACATATGTTAAAATAACCTAAAAATGAATTATTAGCAATTACAGTTTCGACAAAAGTGAAAGATATTTATACAATAAGGAGAAAAATGTTAGCTTATGGAAGATAAGAGAGTAATTAAGACTAAGCGTAATTTAAAGAATACAATGGTAAGGCTTTTGAGCAATAAGATTCCGTTTGAAAAAATAACCGTATCTGAGCTTTGCAGAGAGGGGGAGACAAGCCGGATTACGTTTTACACGCACTATGACGATAAATATGATTTGATTGAGGATATATTCAGTGATTATATCAAGTTGGCCGAGAAGGAATACTATTCTCTTCAAAGCAAGAATAATCCAAGCGGAGTTGCACTTTACGGATATTATAATATGCTCGACAGCATACTCAATCTTTATCACAACAATATTGAGCTTTTTTCGACTATATCACCAGACAGAAACCCGTATTTGTATTCGGCGTTTTATCAGCATATATATTCCCGCGTGAACGGATATATAATAAAGCGAAGCGAACAAATGCGTCCTAAGTATCCGATAAGACAGATGACATCGCTTATATGCAACGGCCTTCTCGGAGTGATTACTGACTGTTACAGTCCTCAGGTCCCGCAGGAGGAGCAGCGAAATAGCATTATGGCTATGTTTACAGACATCCTGAAATCGGATATATTTGATTCAAGTAATATGCGTATATAAGGAATTTTGTTTGATATGACAAAATAATACTTCTCTCGAGGTAAAAACTGTATAATTAATGTATTGACTTTTTTGAAAAATTAGTTTATTGTAGTGATTGCAGACTTTTTTATTCTGCAAATCTACAGCGAAAAGCTTGGGTGATTTTTATAAAAAATAATTAAAATTAATATAGTAAGGGGGAGTCTCTATTGGAGAATATTGTCAGCCTTAATGATGTCGTAGTGTCGTTTGACCAAGAAACCGTTTTAAATAACATCAGCCTTGATATCAAGGACAAAGAGTTTGTTACTTTGCTCGGACCCTCGGGCTGCGGTAAGACAACAACACTCAGAATCATTGGCGGATTCCTTAGTCCCGATAAGGGAAATGTTATTTTTGAAGGCAAGAATATTACAAACTTGCCGCCTTATAAACGAAATGTAAACACGGTTTTTCAGAAGTATGCGCTCTTTCCTCATCTGAATGTTTATGAAAACATTGCATTCGGACTCAGAGTTAAGAAACTGGCCGAATCGGAAATCAAAACACGTGTCGGTGAAATGCTTGATTTGGTTAATCTGAAGGGATTTGAAAACAGAGCCGTTCAGAACCTTTCCGGCGGCCAACAGCAGAGGGTTGCCATTGCGCGTGCGCTTGTAAACAGACCAAAGGTCTTGCTTTTGGACGAACCGCTCGGAGCGCTTGATTTAAAGCTCAGAAAGGAAATGCAGACTGAGCTTAAGCGTATTCAACAGAGCCTTGAAATTACATTTGTTTATGTAACCCATGACCAGGAGGAGGCTCTTACTATGAGCGATACCGTGGTCGTAATGAAGGATGGCAATATTCAGCAGATAGGCGCTCCCGTTGATATATACAATGAGCCGAAAAACGCTTTTGTTGCGGATTTTATCGGCGAAAGTAATATAATAGAGGGTATTATGCTCTGTGACAGAAAGGTGCTCATATGCTCACGTGAATTTGAGTGTGTTGACAGCGGCTTTGGCGAAAATGCTCCTGTTGACGTGGTTATCAGACCGGAAGATATTACGCTGATAAGCAGTGAGGACGCAAAGATAAAAGGAATCGTCCGTTCTGTCACATTTAAAGGTGTTCATTATGAGATGGTGATTGATACGTCTGAGTTCAGCTGGCTTATTCATTCAACAAAGGCGGCAGAGGTCAACTCTGAGGTCGGAATAAGTTTCGGACCGGATGATATTCATATTATGCACAGAATGAAAGGTTAGGTGAGTAATATGAATAAAAGAAAAGGATGGGCACAGGAGCTTGCTTCGGCACCGTATCTTATATGGATGGCGGTATTTGTTATTGTGCCGCTTATAATGGTTGCATATTTTGCCTTCTTCGGTGACGGAAACGGGTTTACGCTTGAACATATTAAGGATGCCGCCCAGTATGGCGGAATATTTGCCCGGTCTATATGGCTTGCGGCGGTTGCCACGGTAATATGTCTGATAATTTCATACCCGCTTGCATTTATTCTCTCTCGGATGGAAACAAAGAGCCAAAGCACTATGCTTATGATTGTTATGCTTCCGATGTGGATGAACTTCCTTCTTAGAACATATGCGTGGATGACTATACTGGGAAACGAAGGAGTTCTCAACTATCTGTTTGGTCTTGTCGGACTTGGGCCGTTCAGAATGTTGAATACCCAGGGGGCGATTGTCCTCGGAATGGTGTATAACTACCTTCCATATATGATTCTTCCGCTTTATTCCGTTATGGAAAAGATAGATAACAGTGTGCTTGAAGCAGCACAGGATCTTGGCTGCGGCAGGGTACAGGCGCTTATTCGGGTGGTTGTTCCGCTCAGCCTTCCGGGAATAATGTCGGGTATCACTATGGTGTTCGTTCCGGCTATAAGCACATTTATTATTTCAAGAATGTTGGGCGGCGGAAGCAATCTTCTCATAGGAGACCTGATTGAGATGCAATTCCTCGGAAATTCTTATAATCCGAATCTGGGGGCGGCTATTTCGCTTATTCTTATGGTAATAGTATTGATTATAATGACAGTTATGCGTCAGTTTGATTCAAGCGACGATGACAGAGTTTTACTGTAAGGAGGGCAAAAATGAAAAAATTATCAAAAATATATATGTCGATTGTGCTGTTCTTTCTCTACATACCGATTTTTGTTATGGTCGTTTTTTCGTTTAACACGACAAAAAGCCGTTCGGTTATGTCCGGGTTTACCCTTGAATGGTACAGCAAGCTTCTTCATAACGAGCTTATATTAAAATCGCTCGGAAACACACTGATAATTGCGGTTTGTGCCTCGGTTCTTGCTACGGCAATAGGAACCCTCGCCGCTATAGGCATCGTCAGAATGGGAAAGAGAACAAAGGCGGCGGTTATGCAGGTCACAAACATTCCGATAGTAAACCCCGAGATTGTCACCGGTGTTTCACTTATGCTTTTGTTTGTGTTTTTTCAGGCACGTATGAACTTTGAATTCGGATTCAAAACGCTTCTCATTGCGCATATCACTTTTGATGTGCCTTATGTCGTTTTAAATGTTATGCCGAAGTTCAGACAGATGCAGCCGCATATATACGAGGCCGCGCAGGATCTCGGTTGCGGCCCGGTGAAATCGTTCTTTAAGGTTGTTATGCCTGAGATAATGCCGGGTGTTTTGTCGGGATTTTTGATGGCGTTTACGTTTTCGCTTGACGATTTTGTTGTCAGCTATTTTACAAGCGGTTCGACGTCTCAGACCCTGCCTATTACGATTTATTCGATGACAAGGCGTAAGGTCAGCCCTGAGATTAATGCGTTATCTACAATTATTTTTGTAATTGTGCTTGTGGTTCTGGTTGCGAAAAATATAATCGAGCGCAACCGTGAAAACAGAAAAAAGAATAAGAGCATTGATTTATCTGAACAAAAAACGAGCAGATGGCTGATTATAAAGCGCGTTGCGGTCGGTGCTGTCGTAATTTCTCTTGTGACGGGGATGTTTATGATGTCAAACGGGGGATTCAAAACTGATTCAGACGACGACTTAACCGTCGAGAACCCTGCGTATTACGAAAAGTTTAAGGATTCGGGAATAACGATAAATGTTTATAACTGGGGCGAGTATATTCCGACAGGTGAGGATGACACAATAGATTTAAACGCCGAGTTCACTAAGCTGACCGGAATTTCGGTTAACTACAGCACATATGCGACAAATGAAGAGCTTTATGCAAAGCTAAAGGGCGGAGCGGCAAGCTATGACATTATCATTCCGTCTGATTATATGATTTCAAGAATGATAAAAGAGGATATGCTTCTTCCGCTTAATACTGATAATATTCCGAACCGGAAGTTTATTATGGATACGTTTTCAAACCCCGAATATGATGAAAATTCAGAGTATTCTATTCCTTATACATGGGGAACGGTAGGTATTATCTATAATAAGGATAAGACTGACCTGACAGAGGATGAAATTGATTGGGATGTTCTTTGGAACCCTGATTATTCGGATCAGATTCTTATGTTTGATAATCCGAGGGATGCCTTTGCCATTTCTGAGAACCTTCTCGGTTATTCGCTTAACACAGAGGATAAGAAAGAACTTCGTGCCTCGGCCGAAAAGCTTAAAGAACAAAAAAAATACATTCAGGCGTATGTAATGGATGAAATATTCGACAAAATGGGAGCGGGCGAAGCAACGTTTGCGCCGTACTATGCCGGCGATGCGGTCAGTATGATGGACGAATATGAACACCTCGGCTTTGTCCTGCCTAAAAGCGGAACGAATATGTTTATAGACGCAATGTGTATTCCGAAAGGCGCAAAGCAAAAGGAAGCGGCAGAGATGTATATAAACTTTATGTGTGAGCCTGAGGTCGCTTATGCTGTTGCGGATTATATCGGGTATTCGACGCCGAATAACGGAGCATATGAGCTTCTTGATGACGATATTAAGGAAGACGAAATATCATATCCGGATGAAGATTATCTTCAGAATCATACAACCATTTTCAAAAACCTGTCAGATGAAGCAAATCTTTATATGCAGATGCTCTGGACAGACATTAAGTCTGACAGATAATTAAAAATAAGCGCATAATTTGTAGTACGGTTAATAAAAAATTTATAATATTGATATTGCAATTTGAGCCGTTATGTTATATAATAAAGGTGTATTAGGTTTAACGAATTCGGCGGTGTGCCTTTCGGTATGCGTACTTAAACTGAAACATCTTCCTATCCGGCTCACAGGGTAGGAGGGTCAACTCAAAATACTTTTTGTGGGCAGAAAGGCTGTAATTTTATGATGAAGTACACAAAAGCATTTGCGACGCTTTTGATAGTATGCCTGATGAGTACTGTCTTGTCGATGGCGGCGTTCGCGGAAGGAGATGCAAATGTCGTAATCGGAAACAAGCTTACGTTTGAAGAAGGCAACGAGCCTTTTATCTATGAGGGAAGAACAATGATGCCGCTCCGTGCGGTTTCCGAGGCGCTTGACGCGACGGTATATTGGTTCGGAGATAAAAACAATATCCAGATAGTAAGCTATGATACGCTTCTTGCGCTCACTATCGGTAACAGTATGATGGGTAAGTATAAAATTGAAAACGGTGAGCCGTCATCATCTCCCGAGAGCATAAAAATGGAGGTTACTCCCATAATTCATAACGACAGAACATATGTTCCTCTTCGTGCAATAGCAGAGGCGTTTGACGCCACTATCACATGGGATAACCCAAACCGTTCGGCTATTATCATACCAAACAAAAAGGTTATGAACGAAGTTTCGGTCAGAGATATGACAACTCTTCCTAGCGGAACTCTTTGCGCGGCGTATGGTGTAATCGGAAAGGACCCGAGTAACGGAACCTTCTATCTCCGTTCGCTCACCAGAAACGAAAGCGGGGCTTACTCTCAAATTTCGTTCTGTGCACCGAAAAAAACTTCTATTTCGGATGATACGGATTAT
>CAJKNM010000075.1 GCA_905201285.1 uncultured Eubacteriales bacterium
CCGAGCCTTCACAGCCAAATCCTCAGCCCGGGAAAAAATCGCCGGGTAAGGCAACAGGAACCGGTAGTGTTGAAACTCCGGCAGAGCCGTCAGAATCGGCTAAGAGCATTAAGGTAGGCATTGAGATAAAAGGATTAAACGGAAGCTGGATAAACATTTCCGATCGGGAAGTTAAGTCAGGCTCGGCCGTATATCATCTTTTGAAGGATGTTGCCGCTCAGAACGATATAACAGTTGAAGGTCTTAATAAGGGATATGTTAAGTCGATGACATATAAGGGCGAAACGCTTTCTGAGTATGGTAAGGGACAGAACAGCGGATGGTTATACTATGTGAACGGTGAGCTTCCCCAGGTCGGAATCAATGATTATATTTTAAAAGATGGCGATAAGGTCGAATTCAGATATACTGTGGATTATACGACCGAACCGGGTACGGGAAGTATGTCCGGTGGTAAGAGGGGAAGTTCCGGAGGAACTGTGTCGGCATCCGACCAAAATAAAAATGATGATACATTAAAGCCGAACGAAAACAATGGTAATTCGGCGGTTTCGTTTGACGATGTTAAGGCTGATGATTGGTATTATAAAGCGATAAGCTTTGTCTGCGGAAAGAATATTATGCGCGGAACGGGCGAAAAATTGTTTGAGCCGGACGGTCTCTTAAACAGGGCTATGTTTGTAACTATTCTTTATCGCATGGAGAGCGAGCCAGCGGCAAACGCGGCAAGGTTCAGCGATGTCAAAAACGGCGAATGGTATACAAAGGCTGTTGCTTGGGCGAGTGAGAACGGAATAGTAAACGGCGTTTCGGATTCTGAATTTGCGCCCGAAGACAACATCACCCGTGAACAGATGGCGGCGATAATCTATCGTTATATTAAGTTTAAAGGCGAAGATGTAAGCGTCGGAGAAAACACAAATATTCTGTCGTATGACGACGTCGAGGATATTTCAGAATACGCAATCCCTGCATTCTGCTATGTTGGCGGAGCAGGCATAATGAGCGGAAGAACACAAAGCACGCTTAACCCGACCGGAACGGCGACCAGAGCGGAGGCCGCAACGGTTATTATGAGAATGTTTGATAATGGATTGGTTAAATAATCTTGAATAAGACTGAGAGCGTCTCGCATTCGCGGGGCGCTCAGACTGTCGAAAAAATTATTTTCAGCAAGATATTGTTATATTCTGTCCCTTTAGGCAAGGGAGCGGGATCCGGCCGGCATTTTATTAAAAATGAAATTTTTATTCACAAAATTATTGACAAAAGAGAAAAAATGTGATAAACTAAAAATGAAGTTAGCGCGAACTAACTTAGATTCAAACCGAAGATAATTTCGGCTTTATTTTTTGATATGTAGTTAGATTAGACTAACTAAGGAGGGCATATGCTTGAAACATTGCTTGCGAAACATTGCGGACCTGCGCTTGCGGGAATCAAGCCGGGAAATTTGGTTACTTGTATTAAGAATGAAATTCCGAATTTAAAAAGTGATATTTTAAGGCTTAATTCCGAGCTGAACCGCAAGGATATTTATATTGAAGCAATATGTGAATGTGACAGAAGTATACTCTTGTTGGTGTACAGAAGAAAGCTGCTCGGTGAATATCTGAATTCCTCCGAGATATTTACATTGTTAAAAAAATGCGGCTATAACAAATGCAAGAGTATTGAAGATTATATCGAAAGGCTTAAAACGCGCCTTAACAACTCTGAATTCCCTCACGAAATCGGCGCGTTTTTAGGCTATCCCGCACATGATATTTATGGATTTGTTCATCATAGGGATGAAGGATGCCTATTGGTCGGCGAATGGAGGGTTTATAGGGATGCGGACAAGGCGGCCGAGCTTTTCAGAAGATATAAATGCTGTCGCTGTGCCATTTTAAAACGTTTGGCACAGGGGAAGATGCTTGCGCAGATTTTCTGTGCGGCATAAACTTTAAAAGCAATTTTGTCTAATACAAATTGTAAATAATTTTCAGAAGGAGGTTTTACGGATGAGTAAAACAGCAATTATTTATTGGAGCGGTACAGGAAACACAGAAGCAATGGCGGAGGCTGTTCTGGACGGAGCAAAGGAGGTTAATCCCGACACAAAGTTTTTCACTGTATCCGAAATTACCGCGGATGAAGCGGCGGGATATGATACGCTTATACTTGGCTGCCCGGCTATGGGAGCGGAGGTGCTGGAGGAAGAGGAATTTGAACCTTTCTTCACTGAGCTTGAGGGAAAGATAAGCGGAAAGAACATTGCGTTATTCGGGTCGTACGGCTGGGGTGACGGAGAGTGGATGAGAAACTGGGAGGAACGCGTTACCTCTGCGGGGGCAAATCTTGTAAACGGTGAAGGCATTATGGCGAATGAAGAGCCTGACGATGAAGCCAAAGAGAATTGCAAAAAACTCGGCCGTGACGCGGCCGCATTATAAAAATAAATAGAGGCTGCTGTGCGGGCATTTTAAAAATGCCTGTACAGCAGCCTTTTTTTTACGGAAGTTCAAATTTTGGTTTTATTTCGTTTGCAGGGCTTCGCTTATCGGTGATGAATATGCGAAGCTCTGCTGTCTTATCCAGGTATAGGTCAAAATCGGACGTGTCTATGGTGTAGGCAGGAATACTTTCGACGACATCTATCGATGATTTATACATTTTAATAAGCTTTCCGTCTTTGAATACGCTGAATATAACATTGGCATTATCAATGCCCGACGGAACTCCGCCGACAGCCTTTATTGAGACATTATCAACCTTTTCGGGCGCTGAATATGTCAGCTCGGATACACTTTTTCCGTTTATTGCGTTTACACGCCAGTCAGAGCCCCGGAGCGGTTCTGATATTCTTGAGAGCAGCATAATTTGATTCGGTTCGGCTGATAAAGCGCTTCCATCATAAACGGTTTCGTCCGCGGGGACAACACTGTCATCGGTTCTCTGCCAGTTCTCGGAAAACGAATAATAACGTCCGCTTACTATATCCTTATATATGCCCGAAAATTCAAACTTCTCTGTGGGAATCGGCTCGGTCTTTTCGGATGATTTGTTTCGTATCAGCTTATAACTTCCGTAATCGGCCATAAGCAGGTCACCGTCTGAGATTATCGGACAGTGGTCAGAGTATCTGTCATAATAAGTCGTTCTTTGGTATATGTCGGCATAGCCCTGTTCTTCGCTGAAAGAAAATGCAATATTTGTTTCATCCTTGTCAAACAGGATGGCATTATCGCTGATGCTGTACGGCGGTGTCTTTTCGTTTTGCTTCTGCGGAGCTTCGCTGCCGTTCTGTTCCTGCGGCGGTTCGCCGGTATTCTGCTCAGGTGTGATAAGGTCGCTTATTCCCGAAATCGAGAAGGTGAGAAGAGTATCGATGAATTCCTTGGCGGTGTTTGCCCCGAGATACGGTTCGTTTATCACAACCTCGCCCTGCTTTGAGAATTGCTTAGGCTCAAAATACGGACTTTGGGTCATATATGCGGCATAAATATCAGCCTGTTCATCGGTGCGGTCAGAGGAAGAAGCAAAGCTCAGCCGAAGGCTTATCCGGTCTCTGCCGTCGGTAAACTCCCGCGGCAAGGCGTATGTTGCATATACAAAGCGCTTGCTTTGGCTTTCTTTGAATTCGGGTGCGGTCAGTTCGATTACGTTGCCGTCATTGTCGAATGAGGAAACAAAGATTTTCCCCGATGCTTTATCCTCACAGCGGAATTTCAGTGTCAGATAATTAGATGCGCTTGAAACGCATGAAAAGTTCAGAACCATTATTCCGCCGTTTTCCGGGCTTCTGTAAGAGAACTGCCGTCCGTTTACACGGTGCCTTTTCGGTGCACTGATATTTATACTTTCAAATTTTTGTGTTTCTTCACTTTGGCTGTTCCCTATGTCAATATAGTTGCTGAAGCTGTATTTTGAATAGTCCGGTGCGGACTCTGCCGGGATATTAACAGCATAAGAGCGGTTTATTGTATAGTCATCGCATTTTATTACGGCGTAGGCGATAACGCTTGCATTACCTTCAAACCATTTGGGGCGGGTGATACCTCCGCTTGATGAAATGTGACGGTTATTCAGGCTCTTGCCGGAGACGTCATATTCCTCCCATCTCAGCTTGGCGGTCTTTCCGTTTCCGTCGGAATATGTTTCCGAGAGGTTAGTCATAACATAAGACGGAATATTCCTGCCGAGTGCGGAAAGAGCCGCCTCCTCGGCACAGCGTATCTCGGCGCGGTCAGAGGTGCGCAGATAAAGCTTCGGCGCATACTGAGACGTACTCCCTAAGAAGTTTATTTCACTGTTTTCAGCGCCGGTTATCTTAAGCGTAATAATATCCGATGAAGCGGCAGCATTGCATACCTGCTGTGATACATCAATCAGAACCTCGTCGCTGTTTGAAACAGTATATTCTGTGTCGATGGATTGGCTTCCCTGCGGACGAGAGGAATAGGAAATCAGCTCGTTTGACCATTCGTTGTTATCGACAAGGCAGACGTTGACCTTACCCTTGCCGCTGTCCTTGGTGAGCTTCAGCCGCGCACTGTACAGTGTGTCGCGTATGGCGGCGCGGTTCAGCTTAAATTTCAGATAAACTTCGTTGCCGCCGCCAACCGTGATTATTCCGCCCGAGGTGAGGGCGGCACCACGCTTGTCCGGCTGGCCCTGTGATACAAAGGTACAGTCCGAAAGCTCTGATTTGTTGAGTGATGTCGGGTCGGTATCACCTGCCATACCCGTTATGACCTTCAGATACGGACGGTATCCGCTGTCATCATACGAAAGACCCGCCATCAATGATGGAATCGAGTCTGTTGAGTATATCATCAGAATAATATCGGTTTTCTTTTCCGAAAGCACGCATTTTGTATATTCGGTTATGTCCAGTTCAGCAAGGCTGTCGTCAGAACCCGTGGTGTAAGGATGAAGCACGGCAAGGGTAGGGCGGACTGTGTAGGACAAAGCCGCCGATTTATCCGAGGTCATACGGCTTTCGCTGTCAGTGACCCCGATAAATACAGAGTTGCGGACACTTCCACTTCCGGAAAGAAATGAAAGTCGAAGCTTAACGGTATTTATTTCATCAATGTTTATTTTAGAAAATCTCGAAAGGTTAAATTTAAGATATACCGAGGAACCGTTCCCGATTGGAACAGCCGGAGAATTTTCGTATGACCTGTCGGCATATGAGACAGAGGAAGGCGAAAGATGCACAAGGTCACCCTCTGCGCTCGGAACGTCGGAATCGGGGAATATCCAGATAGGCACGACAAAAATAATCATAAGGCACGCTAAAAAGAGGACTATGATTTTTTGGATAAATGACAGTATCTTATCTTTAATTTTGTCCGACCTCCCATCTGATTAAAAATTAGTTATAATTATACAATATATATTATAGCATACAGAGACAATAAATAAAAGTGGCGGAATAGCTAAAATAAGTATTGTTTTAATATGAAAGTTAGACTACCGAACGTGTTTGTGTTGACTGACCGCACGAAAAATGGTATAATAAGCTGAAATTTGGAATATTCGGAGGTAACGAAAATGTCAAAACCCAGTAAAAAAAATCCGCTTGTGGGATATGTAATGAGTGCGCTGTTTGCGGCCTTAATCATTGTCGGCGCGTATATTAAGATACCCGTTCCGCCGGTGCCGTTTACCCTTCAGACACTGTTTGTTGTGCTTTCGGGACTTGTTCTCGGCGCAAGGTTCGGAACGCTCAGCGTATTGGTATATATGCTGCTCGGCCTTGCGGGGCTTCCCGTGTTTGCGGGCGGAAGCGGCGGAATAGGAAGTGTGCTTATGCCTACATTCGGGTACATAATAGGCTTTGCTGTCGGTGCGTTTGTCAGCGGCTTGATTGCAAGCAACAGTTCGTATCCGAGGCTTCTCGGCGCATCGTTTGCCGCTATGGGGATAATTTATTTTTTCGGTATGCTGTACTATTATTTGATGAAGGTATTTTACCTCGGTGATGGGATTGAAATAAAAAACTTCATATTCAGCTTTTTCATTTTGACCGCACCTAAGGATGTTGTGACCTGTTTTGTTGCAGCGGCACTGGCGAAACGCTTACGCAGATTCAGAGCGTAAGATTGCTTTAGAGTGAGCTCCAGATTACAGATTTGCTACAAAACAAAGGCATTTTTGATACAAAATCGGGATGGGAGTTGCATTTTTCTTTGAAATATGTTAAAATGAAATCGATTATTTTAAATTTTTAACTATAGAGGTGACTAAGATGAGAAAATATGCAAAGAGGCTTATCAGTCTCGCGGCCGCCTTCGCGATGCTTATTCCGCAGTTATCTGCCTTGGCATTTGAACCTAATTCATGGGCGGCGGACGCCGTTAAAAGCGCAACAAATCTCAGTATTATATCAGAAGAATATTCGACAAAGTCGTTCAGCCTGCCGATTTCAAGGGCGGACTTTGTAAACGTGGCAATTAATCTTTATGCTACGCTTACCGCGGAGAATGTTTCAACGAACCCCAAAAATCCGTTTAACGATACGGATAACCCGTTTGCCAATATGGCGTTTTACACCGGATTGGTCAGCGGTGACGGAGAAGGGCATTTCTTCCCGCAGGGGACGCTTACCCGACAGGAAATGTGCAAGATTATGACAAGCCTTCTCGACTCAGCAGGCGTTTTGAGCCCTTACTTCCCGTCTGAGAACGTCTTTTCGGATGTTACCGACGCTGATGATATTGACTATTGGGCGAAGAATCATGTTGCGTTTATGCTTGATAACCATCTTATGGCCGGCGACGGCGATACGGGAATGTTCAGACCCAAAGACCCTGTTACCCGAGAGGAGGCCGCAATAATCGCTTATCGTTGTTATATTCTATATGGTAAGAATTATGAGGGCCAGATTAAAACCACGATGCGTGACAATAAAGATTCAAGCGGCAAGACGATTTATACCCTGATAAAGACGATAATTCTTCCATCGGGGGCGACTGTGGCACTTCGTTATGCGAATAACCCCTCCGCCGCCGATGAGGACACAACGTGGAAAGGAAGCACAGAGACTGCACCAAGCGGAACACCGCTTCAGATTCCGGGTAAGGACGGAAAGTATCGCTTAAAGACATATACCGAGACCCTTGCCTCGGGCGAGGCGGCTGAAAAAGAGGCACGTATCTTTCCGGACGGTGTTAAGTATACTTCAAAGGAAGAAGCCGAAGCACATATGACTGAGGTTACCGTGAACGTATGGAAGCTGAATGATGCAAATGAGAAGTATGCGTCGACCCTTACGTTTAAGATTAATTCTGTTTTAAAGGATGACGTTATTGCGATATTTGACGAGATATTTAATTCCGATGACAAACCGCCGATAAAGAATGCGACCGCATATGCTTGGCGTAATTCAATGGCGAGCGGACTGTATTCCGACCATAACTACGGAACGGTTATCGACCTTAACTATAACGAAAACTATACCGTATATGCAAGCGGAACAACAATAGGAACATTCTATGATCCGTCTAAGTCGGTATATTCATTCCCGTCTGACGGAACGGTTGTTCAGACATTCGCGAAGTACGGATGGCTTTGGGGCGGAAACGCATGGATTAACGGAACCGTTGATTATATGCACTTCACATATTTAGGTAAATAATACGAAAAAACCCGCGGCACTCGCCGCGGGTTTGAGCGTGTCGATAAACTCCGATAAACGAAAAATTTCATTTTTATTAAAACGC
>CAJKNM010000076.1 GCA_905201285.1 uncultured Eubacteriales bacterium
CTGAACACCTTGATTTTATGGATGCACTTAAATATCTCGCCGACCGTGCACATATACCTATGCCTGAATTTTCACATAATTCGGTCGGCAGAAAAGAAAATCAAGACAAAAAACAGCTTATTTATAAAATAAACGCTGACGCGGCGAGGTATTTTTACTCATGTCTTGCCGGCGAAAAAGGAAAAGATGCGCTTGCATACCTCAAAAACAGGGAAATTAAAAATTCCATCATTCGTTCATTTGGGATGGGTTATGCCCCCGAAGGATGGGATAACCTTCTTGTTCATCTTAAAGAAAAGGGCTATAAGGAACAGGATATATTTCAAGCCGGACTTATAAAACGCCGTGATAACGGTACATATTATGATTCGTTTTATGACGGAAGGGTTATGATTCCTATTATTAATGTTCAAGGGAATATCATCGGTTTCGGAGGAAGAATAATGACCGAACGCTCAAACACGGGTAAGTATCTGAACTCGCCCGAAACTGCGGTTTTTCATAAAAAAGAAAATCTTTTCGGCTTGAACTTTGCAAAGAATGACCGTTCGGGAAGTCTCTTGCTTATGGAAGGCTATATGGACGTTATTTCACTTCATCAAGCGGGAATAACAAATGCGGTTGCCTCACTCGGCACGGCCTTTACGGACGAGCAGGCAAGGCTTATAAAACGTTACACCGGCAAGGTAGTTCTATGCTATGACTCAGATGAAGCCGGTAAAAAAGCGACCATTCGTGCAGGCGAAATTTTAACACGTCATAATATCAAGGCGCGTGTTTTAACCGTTACCGACGGCAAGGATCCTGACGAATTTGTCAGAAAAAAGGGTGGAGATATGTTCAGAGTGTTGATTGAACGTGCAAAACCGCTGATTGAGTATAGAATTGACGAAATTCAGAAAGAATATAACGCAGGTGATGACGAAAACGAACTTATCTTTGCTGATACAGAGAGTAGAATTGGATTTACTGAGGCTGCCGCTGCGGTTCTCGCCGAGGTCAAGAATCCTGTCGAGTTTGAGATTTATACATCAAGAGTTTCTGAAAAATCCGGAGTGTCAATCGACAGCCTTAATGCCGCTATTGCAGCTTTGCGAAGAGACAATGACAAAAAAGAAGAACGCCGTGAAGAGAGAATGCTTCGCAAACGTCAAAAATTATTAAACACCGCCGATAATATGCGTGTGTTTAATGCCGAACAGCTTCTTTTAAATCTTATATGTGATAAGTCTGTATATAAGATGGTTCAAGAGTATGGAATCACGCCCGACAGCTTTGTTTACGACCTTCATAAGCGGCTTGCGCAAATGATATTTAATATGTACAATTCTGATGGATTGGTTGATATAAACATTATTTTATCAAATTTTGATGAAGAATATCGGGGACAAGTCGCCAAAATTCTAATGTATGATCGAAACACCCATGATAAAAAAAGAGCGGCAGAACAGGCTCTCACTATAATCCGTCAGGAACGCAATCTTAAAGATCAGGAAAAACTATTCGAGGCCGGAGATTTAAAATCTCTTGACGCTCTGCTCAGACAGAGAAAGAAAAACGGCTGAGAATTGATTAAATGTTTTTGTATACATATACGCAGTATAGAAAGGAATTTTAACTATGGAAGAAAAAAAGAAAAAGAAATTAACACGCAAACAGATTATTCAAAGCCTTATCGAAGATGGAAAAAAGAAAGGCGTTCTTGATTATAAAGAAATCAACAATAAGCTTGAAGCTCTCGAACTCGACAGTGATCAGATAGAAAAAATGTTTGAGCTTTTAGAAAAACACGGAATCGAAATTGTCGGGTCGATAGATGAAGATGATGACCTTGATTTAAGCGATACAGAGGACCTCGAAATCTCACAGGAAGAGTTACAGGATTTATCGGTTCCGAGTAACGTCAGCATAGACGATCCTGTTCGTATGTATCTTAAGGAAATAGGAAAGGTTGATCTTCTTTCAAGTGAAGAAGAGGCTGAACTTGCCGAAAAAATGTCTAAGGGTGATCGCGCCGCAAAGAAAAAACTTGCAGAGGCAAACCTCCGTCTTGTTGTAAGCATAGCAAAACGCTATGTGGGCCGCGGAATGTTATTCCTTGACCTAATTCAAGAGGGAAACCTGGGCTTGATTAAGGCTGTCGATAAGTTTGATTATACAAAAGGTTATAAGTTCAGCACATATGCAACATGGTGGATACGTCAGGCAATCACCAGAGCTATTGCCGACCAGGCGAGAACCATACGAATACCTGTTCATATGGTAGAAACTATAAACAAACTTGTCCGCGCTTCCCGCCAGCTTGTTCAGGAACTCGGACGTGACCCTCTTCCTGAGGAAATTGCTAAAGAAGTTAATATGCCCGTTGACAAGGTTGGAGAAATTATGAAAATCGCACAGGAGCCTGTTTCGTTTGAAACCCCGATAGGAGAAGAAGAAGACAGCCACCTCGGTGACTTCATTCAAGATGATGACGCTCCGGCACCTTCTGATGCTGCTACTGCGGCTCTGCTTAAAGAACAGCTTATTGATGTGCTCGGTACTCTTACTGATAGGGAACAAAAGGTTTTAAGACTTCGCTTCGGGCTTGATGACGGCAGGGCGAGAACACTCGAAGAGGTGGGCAAAGAATTTGACGTTACACGTGAGCGTATACGTCAGATTGAGGCAAAAGCCCTAAGAAAGCTCAGACATCCCAGCAGAAGCCGAAAGCTGAAGGATTATCTTGAATAATTGATCAATCCCGATTAAAATGCACTATAAATACATTATAACGGTAAATTTTGCTTGACTTAACGGCTGATTTACGATATACTATAATTTAAGACAATTAAAAAATATAACAGAGGTGACCGGTGTGGATAAATTTGAATTTAAAGCGATGCAGACTGATATGGATAAGAGCATAGATAAATACATCAAGCTGATACATGACCGGAATTCGGCGTGGAACTCTATTCCGTCACATTACTATAATGAATATAATGTAAAAACAGGCTTACGTAACGCCGACGGAACCGGCGTTCTTGCCGGCTTCACGTCAATAGGTGAGGTTCACGGCTATATTATGGACGAGGGAAACAAGTCTCCTATACCCGGTAAACTCAGATACCGCGGAATCGATATCGAGGATATAATTAAAGCCTGTGAAAAAGAAAATCGTTTTGGCTTTGAGGAAACGGCCTTTCTTTTGATTTTCGGTTTTCTTCCCGATGCAAAACTCCTTGAAGATTTCACCAGGCTTATCGCAATGAAACGAAGGCTTCCGGATGAATTTACCGAGGATATGATTTTTAAGGCTCCGAGTAAAAACATTATGAATAAGCTCGGCCGTTCGGTTCTTGCTCTTTACTCATACGATGATAATCCTGATGATATTTCAGTTCCGAATCTTCTGAGACAGAGCCTTGATTTAATAGCAAGGTTTCCGGTACTTATTGCAGATGCGTATAGCTGTAAGCGCCATTATTTCGATGGCGAAAGTCTTGTGCTTCACAACCCGAATACAGACCTTTCTGCTGCTGAGAACTTTCTTTATATGATCAGAACCGATAAACAGTACACTCCGCTTGAAGCTCAGACACTTGATCTTTCAATGATACTGCAAGCCGAGCACGGAGGCGGAAATAACTCTGCGTTTACTGTCAGAGTTCTTTCATCAACCGGAACTGATACGTATTCCGCGATTTCTGCTTCGGTTGGCTCACTTAAAGGTCCTAAGCACGGCGGCGCTAATCACAAAATGCTTCTTCAGATGGAGGAAATTAAAGAAAACGTTCATAACTGGGAAGACGAAACCGAGGTTATGAATTACCTCAAAAAGATTCTCAGGAAAGAAGCGGGAGACGGAAAGGGTTTGATATATGGTGTCGGTCATGCCGTTTATACAATTTCTGACCCGCGTGCGATTATTCTGAAAGAACGTGCGGCGCTTTTAGCTGAACAGTCGGGCTTTTCTAAGGAATTCGCGCTTTATAATATGGTTGAGAAACTTGCTCCTCAAGCTTTTCGTGAAGTCCGCGGAATCGAGAAGGATATGTGCATCAACGTTGACTTTTACTCGGGACTTGTATACCAAATGCTTAAACTTCCGCAGGAACTGTACACACCTATTTTTGCTATGTCGCGTATAGTCGGCTGGTGTGCTCATCGTATTGAAGAGGTTATGACGAATAATAAGATAATTCGCCCGGCATATAAGAGTACCGTTAAGCGTTTGTCATATACACCAATTAATGAGCGCGAAAAAATCGATTTGACAAGTTTATAATTTGGAGGTTAAGATATGCTGAATTTTACAAAAATGCAGGGGTTGGGTAACAGCTATATATATGTAAATTGTTTTAATGAAAATATCACAAATCCCAACGAATTGTCTAAAGTATGTGCCGATGTCCATTTCGGAATAGGCGCCGAAGGTCTTGTTATGATTTTGCCTTCTGAAATCGCCGATTTTAAAATGCGTCTGTTTAATGCCGACGGCTCTGAGGCGGAAATAGGCGGAAACGCCCTCAGATGTGTCGGAAAATATGTGTATGAAAAAGGCCTTACTTCTAAAACCGAAATGACACTTGAAACACTTGGCGGAATCAAAAAAATCACACTCAATGTCAATGACGGTATCGTTAAAGAGGTTACTGTTGATATGGGTAAGTTTGTTATAGTTCCGTCCAAAATTCCGATTGATATGGACGGCGACAGCGTTATTCACCGCCCTATCAAGGTCGATGGGTCAGAATATAGAATTACAGGTGTTTCTATAGGAAATCCCCACGCTGTTGTGTATGTCAGAAATGTTGACGATGTCGATGTAGAAGAATTGGGACCTAAGTTTGAACACCACGAGCTTTTTCCACAGCGTATTAACACAGAATTTGTTCAGGTTATAGACCGCGACCTTCTCAAAATGCGGGTATGGGAAAGAGGAAACGGTGAAACCATGGCTTGCGGAACAGGAGCCTGTGCATCGGTTGTTGCTTCCGTTTTGAACGGGCTGTGTGACTATGATACAGAAATCACCGTGAAGGTTCGCGGAGGAGATTTAAAGATTATTTGTAAACGCGACGGCTCGGTTATAAAAACCGGACCCGCTGAATTTATTTTTGACGGAACTCTTTCGGATTCTGTTATTCCTAAATAAAATCGTGAATATTACATAAAAAATCTCATAGTATTTACTATGAGATTTTTTATGATACGATAAGGAGGAAGAAGATGATTCTAAAATTCAGTGATTTACGCGCTAAAGAAGTCATTCATATAGTTGACGGTGAAAGAGTTGGATTTATTTCAGATATAGAAATAGACTCCGAAACAGGAAAGGTCACAGCTATTTGCGTTCCAGGTGCATACAAGGCATTGGGCCTGCTCGGGAAGGAACCTGACCGCTCAATTCGATGGGAATGTATTAAGAAAATCGGTGATGATTTGGTTATTATTGATTCAATTTGAGATAAAGGTTTACATAATTTGATTATGTAAACCTTTATCTGTCTAATTCTCTATTTTTCTGTCTTTTTTTCACGATTTTTACGAACAAAGGATAGAGGATTTTTTTCTACAGCCTCACGTATATTTTCGTTAGAAACGTGCGTGTATATTTCGGTTGTATTTAATTGTTTATGACCCAAAATTTCTTGCAGAACCCTAATATCCGCACCGGATTCATACATAAGCGTGGCGGCAGTATGCCGAAGCTTATGAGTTGTATATTTTCGAGGGTCGAGACCGATTTTTTTAACATACTTTTCAACCATACTTTGAACCATCCGCCTGCTGATTCGATTTCCGCGTGTTGAGATAAACAAGGCATTTCGCGCACTTGCGGAAATATCAATCTTTTCTCGCTCGGGAAGATAATTTTTTATAGCTGAAAGGCAAGCGTCGTTTAAGTATACCATTCGCTCTTTGTTCCCCTTACCAATTACTGTAAGTCTATCATCCTTAATATCCGAAATATTTATACCGACAAGCTCAGCCAAACGCAGTCCGCAGTTTAAAAATAATGTTAATATACAATAATCTCGTTCCGAATTCCGTCCGTCAACAGCGTCTAATAAAGCCAAACTATCATTAAGTGTGAAAAATTTAGGTAAATGATAGTTTATTTTAATTGAATCAAGCTCGGCCGTTGGATTGACCTCAAGAAGATTTGCTTTTGTACATATATATTTAAAGAATGAACGAAGCGAAGCAATTTTCCTTGCACGTGAGGACGCGGAATTCCCGCGGACACGATTGAGATAGTTTAAGTATTCGTAGATCAGTTTTAAATCAACTTGTTTTAAAATATCCGGGCCAACAAGGTTTATGTTAATATCATTAAACTCAACCGTCTCGGGCACAAGTTTAAAATGTAAAGCCAAGTATCTATAAAAAGTTCTGAGATCATAAAAATATTCTTCGGTTGTATTCGCAGATTTATTCTGAATACTCTCGGTATATATCAAAAAAGAAGCCAAAGGCTCAGGAATCCCCGAAAAACTGTTCATTTAACATTCCCCCGCATAGGTTATTATATATTTTTATATCTTCTATTACATTGCACAAAATTTTTATTTTGTGCAATAATTATATGAACATTATACATCCTATGCCGAGCCGCGTCAAGTGTATTTATATTTAAATTATCTTACAATTTTATTACAAACTCCGATAAATCAAACATCAATACTCTGTTTCCGAATAATTCTTTAATCGTTATAAAGATATTTTTAAAGTTATCCGATTCTTCACAATAGATATTTATTCTTTTAGGCAATCTCTGAATTATCACCTCGAGTAATATATCGTCCGAATCCATATTATTACCAAACTCAGATATAAATTCCGTTTTGCATTGGCTTGTTATATTTTCACCGTTTTCATCATAAAACAAGTATTCGCCGTTGTTTGCTATAACATTCAATTCCTGTGATAAAAATGATTCGCTTTCTATATATATTCTCAATAAATCAACTATTCTGTTATATTCAAGCTCAGACTCAAACTCTTTAAAGGCTTTATATAAAATTTCATAGAGAGAAATTATGCTTTCGCCCGCCGAAAACATCATAAAGCCGTCATAACTTATTATTGAGGCATCTGTCGAAAAATTAACAAGAAGCTGTTTTATGTCCGTTGTAATAGCCTCTGCCTCTTTGCTGTATAACTTTTCGTTGATCCGACTTATAATCTCGTATTTTAAATAAACCGGAAGTTTATTTAATTCTTCATCCATAATGTCAAAAATAAAAAAGACTCCGGAACTCCGTACTATCCATTCCGAAACAGCTTCAGCCGCCTTGTCAAAGTATTCCTTTTTTATATTAATAAAATATACGCCATCATATTCGTTTGTATCAACCGCATCTGTTATGCAATATTCTTCTAAAAGATATATTTCAATAATTATCGCAAGATAATCAAGCTTTTCTTTTGATTTAAGTGAAATAACCTCATCCACGTCTATACCTCCGATACAAATTTATGTAAAAGAGATTATGCTTCCCAAATCAAAAAGCCTGCCGCTAGAAAGCGACACTATATGTCTGCCTGTTTGTTTTATAATATCAATT
>CAJKNM010000077.1 GCA_905201285.1 uncultured Eubacteriales bacterium
TAAAAAAGTATAGTATAATATAATTAATTATGAGATAAGAGCAGGTGTGTATATTATAATGCAGTTGCTTTGGTAACAAAAGGAGAGGAAAATATTGGATAACGAAAACATGAACAATCAGGAGCAGGAGAATACTCTTACTCCTGAAGAAAAGGTGCAGAAGGACATCGGTGAAAAGATTGCTGATGCGGCTGAACCGATTCAGGACGAAATCAATGAAGCAAACGGTGTAACGGGCGAAGACCAGGCAGACGGTGCCGAGGAAACCGGCCTTGACGAAAGCTGGAGTGATGAAGCGTGGGAAGAAGCAGGAGTGGAAGAGGTTAAACCCGAGCCTGTTAAGGTCACGATGAAGAGGTCAAATTTGATTCTCTCGTTGATTGCATCATTGCTTGTGGGTGCTCTGCTCTGCTTTGCGGGAATGCAGATTCCCGCCGCGATTAAGAACAGACCCGAGGGCAGCACTGTTGCGACCGTAAGCGGCGAGAAGATTACCGACCTTGATGTAAAGTATTACATCTATGCCGAAGCCTCAAGCTATGCAAACAAGAACAACATTTCTCAGAGCGACCTTGCGACCTATGACTGGGATCAGGAGGTTGACGGTGCAAAGCTTTCAGACACAATCAGAGAAAAAGCGGTAAACGATGCCATTGATGAGGTTCTGACAATCAAAAAGGGCGAAGCGAACGGCGTTAAGCTTGACGATGCAACTAAATCACAGATTACATCACAGGTTTCAAGCCTTCAGTCAACATACGGCGAGGACGGATTGACACTTAGAGCGAGAACTATGGGTATCTCAAGCGCAAAGCAGTATTCAAAGATGTATGAAAAGGTTATGACAACACAAAGTGTTCAAGAGGACATCGAGAAGAATCCGTCTAAGTACTATCCTGAGAATACCGATGATCTTAAAGACTATAAACAGGATAATAAGGCGTCGGTTAAACACATTCTCATCAAGGCTTCGGGTACTGATGAAAACGCTTTAAACGAAGCAAAGGATAAGGCACAGGCGGTTCTTGACAGACTTAATAACGGTGAGGACTTTGACGCTGTTATGAAGGAGGCAAACGAGGACAGCGGCGAGCCGGATACAGGTTATACATTCGGTGAGGGCGAAATGGACGAGGCGTTTGAAAAGGCTTCGTTTGAGCTGGGCCTCGGCGATGTAAGCGGTCTTGTTAAGTCAACCTATGGTTATCACATTATAAAGAGAGTTCCCGGTATGTATGAGCTTCAGGCATACTGGCGTGCACAGGATGCAAAGAACATCAAGATTAATAAGAGTAAGCTTTCAAAGCTTTCGGTTAAGGATGTTATGGCTGATGTTGTTGCGGCAAGCGAAGAGCTTCAGTCTCAGCAGTCAAACAGTGCGTCATCGGGTTCATCTTCAAGCAGCAAGTAAAAAAAGCGTTCCGCGTATATGCGAGAATAAAAGAGAAACACGCATATCACTTTAAAAAGTGGTATGCGTGTTTTCGGTATGACGGTATAATATCAATGCCCCCGGCGAAAGTCCCGGAAACAGTCCGGGAAATGAGAGCTTATAAGTCAGCCGCTGATAACCTCCTCCGCCATATCTGAAAGCTCGTCGGCCGATAACTTTCCGTCAATCTGTAATAGCTGATACTGCGTTCCGTCCTTTATCCAAGTAACGCTCTGCACATTTTTGATTTCAACTTTTTCAGCGCCGTAACTGAAAACGAGTTCACCGCTCTCCTCAGCCCTTTTATCATCATCGGTCAGTTTATACTCTGCAGGAACACTTTTGTTTGTATAGCTGTAATAGTAGATATCGGTGTCTTTTACAGTTTTAATAACTTCACCCTGTAACTTCATTTCGGAGTTAAATTTATCCTGTGCAAACACTACGATATCGCCGTCTTTTTCATAATCAAAGGATACTGACTTGAATTTTTCAATCGAGTTGCCGTTTTCGTCCGCGAGGTTGTTTTTTACAATGCTGCCATTTTTGAAGGCATAACCATTTTCAAAGGTATCAATGAGAACAGGCTCATAACCTATATCTTTTGTAACCTGCTCGGCTGTCGGAAGTGATTTGTAATCGGGTGTAGACGATGACGAACTAAACCAAGTTGATACGATTCCGCCTGCGGCGAAAACCGTTATGCCCAAAGCAAGGGTCGCCGCAACGGCGATAAGTGATATTTTCTTTTTTGATTTCATAGTGATTGACTCCCTTTCTGTACTTGCGGAGTCTATTTTTGAATTGACTTTTTGCTTGACAGACTGAATGTCAATATCAAGCGGATTACAAAAATCCGGATTTTTTTTGGTAATATTCAATTCTTTAAATAAGTCATTTTTTCTATTCATAACATTTTCTCCGCATTTGATAAAATTTTTTTTAGTTTGAGTTTGCCTCTTGAAAGTTTGGTTTTTATGGTAGATATGTTAATCCCGGTTGCCTTTGAAATATCTTTGAGCTTTTCATCAAATTTATAGTATCTCACAAATATTTCATTATCCGGCTCGCCTAAGCTCATAACAGCATCCCACACGGCACTACTTGTTAAACCTTCTTCGGTTGTTGATGTATCGTCCGAAATTTCAATATCATCAAGGCAGGTACAGTCCATCTTTTTATTTAATCTTTTTAATGCAAAATTACGGGCAGAAGCGGCAATGTATGACCTTATCGTGCCTTTTTTTAAATCTATATATTCTGCATTCTTCCAAAGCGTAAAAAATACATCTGATACTATTTCCTCGATGTCTTCTTTGGGAAGTCTGTTTCCAACCATATTATAAAGAACAGTACTTAAATATGGGGTATAGACCTTAATTGATTCGGCTATTGAATTTCGTTCTTTGTTTTTGAGCCGCATCAGCAGCTTCGCTTCATCTGTCATTTTTAACCTACTTTCTTTTGCAAAGTTAAAAGCCTTTAATCTTTACACTCTTATATATCCGGAAAGATACAAAAAAGTTTCACTTATCGAAAAAAATTTTTTGATTTAATCGCCACTAAAAAAATCCGCAAGACTATTTCTAATCTTGCGGAAAAATTTGTTATCATTATCCATATAATCGGGACGTATTTTAAATTTTCAAAACCTTTTTAACAAGCTCGGGCATTTCGTCTTTGTTAATAACCGTCTCAAAGCGTTTATCCTTATATTTAAGGTCAGCAAGTGATTTCGGAACCTCCATACCGCTCTTGTTATAGAGCATATCAATCAGCTCAAAATCATCTTTACCGTCAACGTCTTCGCCGAGTGCCGAGAGAACAGATTGATTGAACTTATACGGACTTGCGGTAGAGGCAATAACCGTCTTTGTAGTATCGCCGGTATCGCGGACATACTGTTCATAAACGTCAACAGCAACAGCGGTGTGGGTATCTAAAGTATAGCCGTCCTCAGTAAAGGTCTTCCATATCTGTACTTTTGTGAAATAGTCATCACAACAGCCGCCCCAGAATTGGTCGGCAACCTTAGCGAAAAGCGCCTTTGTCAGCTTATAATCGCCGTTTTTATTTAATTTGCCCATAAGCGTTGAAACCCTTTTGGCATCGTTTCCGCTGATGTCAAAGAGCAGACGCTCTAAGTTACTCGAAACAAGAATGTCCATTGACGGAGAAACACTCTGATAAAACGGTCTGTTCTTGTTATATTCGCCGGTCTTTAAAAAGTCGGTTAAAACATTGTTGCTGTTTGAAGCGCATATGAATTTGTTAATGGGAAGCCCCATCTTTTTTGCGTAATAAGCGGCGAGGATGTTTCCGAAGTTACCCGTGGGAACACATACGTTTATCTTTTCGCCGAATTCGATTTCGCCGCCGCCTACCATATCACAGTAAGCCGAGATATAATATACAATCTGAGGAACAAGACGGCCCCAGTTGATTGAATTAGCGGAGGAGAACGCATAGCCGGCATCGTTCATTTCCTTTTCGAGCTTAGCGTCGGTGAATATCTTTTTCACACCGGTCTGTGCATCGTCAAAATTGCCGTCGATTCCGGCAACATACACATTAGCACCCTCCTGGGTAATCATCTGAAGCTTTTGAATATCACTTACACCGTCGCCGGGATAGAATACAATAATATCAGTGCCTTTGACATCTTTAAATCCTTCAAGGGCGGCTTTTCCGGTGTCACCCGAGGTAGCAACAAGAATAACAATTTTCTTATTCTCGCCGGTTTTTTTCATAGCGGTTGTCATAAAGTGAGGCAGAATCTGAAGCGCCATATCCTTAAATGCACAGGTCGGACCGTGCCACAATTCAAGAATATACTTGCCGTCGGCCAGCTTGATAACCGGAGCAACCTTATCGCTGCTGAAGCTGTCACCGCCGTATGCACCGTTTGTGCACTGTGCGATTTCCTTTTCGGTAAAGTCGGTGAGATATTTTTTAAGAACAAGGTTTGCTCTTTCAATATAGCTCATATTAATCATTTTTTTGATTTCGGCATCGGTAAGTTCCGGGATTTCAGCAGGAACAAAAAGACCGCCGTCCTCAGACAGGCCCTTTTTGATTGCCTCAGCCGACTTTAGTTTAAGTTCGGTATTTCGCGTACTAATATAATTCATAGCAGTTCACCTTTCCTTGTAAATTTCTATATATAAATATGCAAAATGTCATTTCTGCGGTATTTTCCGCAGAAATGACATAAAGTAACAAAACCAAAAATCAGTCCATATACTTTTTAACCTTTTCGCCGGCCTCGCTTGCTTCAGCACTGACCATAACGGTAAAGGAAACATTAAACTTCTTCTCAAGCTTTTCAAGAGAATCAACAAAGCCCTCTAAATCAGCAACGGTAGCAGAAGGGACACTCTTGAAAATGCTGTCGATAAAGATGTGGGTGACATCATAGTCCTGAGCAATAATGCCGCACAGCATTCCTGTAAAAACATCAAGATTTTTAATATCAAAATCATCGGTAGTAACCATTCTCGCCTTGCGGTTGATGCTGTGCATCAGACGGTCACCCTCAGCAATACATACTACGTTTCCTTTTTCAGCCTGAACAGCCGAATCGATAGCCTCAAGCATTTTCGGAGTCTTACCGCTGCCCTTTAGGCCCATATGTACTTTAATCATAACGAATTCCACCTTTCGTTTCGTTTTTATATTTTGTTATAATTATTCTACCATAAAAAGCGGAATTAAACAATACCTTTTTCAAAATTTTTTGTGAAAAATTTGTAAAAATATTTATAAAACTGCTGTAGGTGTCAATGACGGCGAAACCGGCATATTATTCGCCGATTTTGACGCCGGCCTGATTATCAGCCGTTAAGTCTTTCTTCAAGTGCAGCCTTTTCGGATTCATAGCCGGGCTTTCCGAGAAGTGCAAACATATTTTTCTTATAGCTCTCAACGCCGGGCTGGTTAAAGGGGTTTACACCCAACATATAGCCGCTGATTCCGCAAGCCTTTTCAAAGAAGTATACAAGCTGGCCAAAGGTGTATTCATCAAGGCTCTTGAGCTTGATGATGAGGTTAGGAACGCCGCCGTCGTTATGAGCGAGATATGTGCCCTCAAACGCCTTCTTATTGACAAAGTCCATACCCTTCCCTGCGAGGAAGTTGAGTCCGTCGACGTTTGCCGCATCTTCTTCGATGATAAGATCCTTCTTTGGTTCTTCAACATACAAAACTGTCTCAAACATAAGGCGTCTGCCGTCCTGGATATACTGACCCATTGAATGAAGGTCAGTCGAGAAGCTTGCACCCGCCGGGAATATGCCCTTGCCGTCCTTGCCTTCGCTTTCGCCGTAAAGCTGTTTCCACCATTCGATGAAGTATTGAAGTTCGGGGTCATAATTTACGAGCATTTCAACAGACTTGCCTTTTCTGTGAAGAATATTTCTGACAGCGGCATACTGATAACATTCATTTGTTGAAAGGTCGTCGTTTGCATAAAGTTCGCGTGCGTCAGCCGCGCCCTGCATCATTGCCTTGATGTCAGCGCCGCATACCGCGATAGGAAGAAGACCCACAGCGGTGAGAACAGAGAATCTTCCGCCGACATCGTCCGGAACAACAAATGTTTCATAGCCTTCGGTATCGGCGAGGTTTTTAAGCGCGCCCTTTGCCTTGTCGGTGGTCGCATAGATTCTGCCCTTTGCCTCTTCCTTTCCATACTTATCCTCGAGGTATTTTTTGAGAACACGGAAGGCAATGGCCGGTTCTGTCGTTGTACCCGATTTAGAGATTACGTTAAGGGATACATCCTTGCCGTCGAGACATTCGATTACAGAGTTCAGATAGTTCGGGCTGATATTGTTGCCGGCGAAGATTATCTGAGGCTTTGCTGTATAATTATAAAAAGGACCGGTAACAAAATCGATTGCGGCCTTTGCACCGAGATAAGACCCGCCTATTCCGATAACAACAAGGACATCGGAATCCTTTCTGATTTTAGCCGCCGCCTTTTCGATTCGGTCAAATTCTTCTTTATCATAGTCAACAGGGAGGTCAACCCAGCCTAAAAAGTCATTGCCGGCACCGCTTTTATCATTAATTGTCTTGTGAGCTGCACTTATCTGAGCGGCAACGTTATTAATCTCCTCCTGACCGATAAAGTCCTTTGCTTTATCATATTGAAAGGTTATATTTTTTGACATAATATTCACTCCTTATTTAAAATCCTATTTTAATACTTATAATTCTTCAATAATAAATTTTACCACAATGACTCTGTTTATGCAAGCTAAAAAGATATTACCATTTTCTCCTACAATAGAAAGCTTTTCTCCCGCTGATAAAAAGATATTAATATTTTATCACACTAATAATAATATTTTATCAAAATCGGGGTAATATAATGACAGAAACAAATTTTGTCCGACAAATTATACGATTTCTTATCAAATTTATTTACAATAATTAACTGTATAAAACAAGGGCAGTTGTTTCAAAATAAAATCGTAACAAAACTGTTATAAAGTAATCAAAAAAATTTTTAAGGAGTGAAAAAAATGGCTAATAACAGCAATAATAGCAATAACTATGTAGTACCCCAGGCTAAGGCAGCAATGGAACAGTTCAAGATGGAAGCTGCAAACGAAGTAGGTGTAACACTTAACAAGGGTTACAACGGTGATCTCACATCAAGCCAGGCCGGCTCAATCGGCGGTCAGATGGTTAAAAAGATGATTGAGAAGTATGAACAGGATATGCAGAACAAATAACCCTATTTGAAATTGCATATAAAAAAAGCTCAAATAAGGCACCCGGAGGCTTGCTTGCAAGCGCCGGGTGATTTTTTGGTTAATGGGATTCCGATAAAGCACATTAAACCGATATCTTATAGAAAAAGTAAATTTACAGAAAAAACTCACACGCGGGATTGACTCTTGCGGTTAGCGGTTCCTGCCGTCGCAGCTCTGCTCGGCACAAACCAACCGCGCGTTAGTTTAAGTTATTAAAAAGCTCTGTCAAATTAAGGCGTTCTATTGTGGCGATAACCTCCTTAAGGGGGCGTATTCCCGTTTTGTGACATATTTTACTGGCAGCGGCGCGTATTGTGACCTCC
>CAJKNM010000078.1 GCA_905201285.1 uncultured Eubacteriales bacterium
TCAATTTTCCCTCTTGCCAAGGGGCATAGAATAAGATATAATAGAAAAACATATGACGGATAAATTATAGTTAAGGGAAGCAGGATTATGAAATCAGGCGTTAAACGTATTATTTTTACTGTGGTGGTATTGACTGTACTTATTTCAGGCGTTTTTTTAATAAATTTGTGCTTAGACCGAAACATTTATGTTACCCGCTATCTTTGTTCATCAGAGAAAATTCCGCAGGAGTTTGACGGGTATAGAATAGCCGTTATATCGGATGTTCATAATTCAAGATACTGTGATAAAATCATTGACCTGCTTGACCGCGAGGGTGCAGATGCGGTGTTTCTGACGGGGGATATGATACAGGAACTGATTTTTGTTACGTATTAAGAGATTTTTTGTATTTCAGAGGAGTGTATCCCGTCTGTTTCTTAAAAACCTTTATAAAATAATTTGAATCCGGAATCCCGACTGCTTCGGCGACCTGTGTGACATTCAGGTCACCGCGGAGCAGTCTTTTCGCTTTTTCTATGCGCATTTCTTTTATATGCTCAGATATGCCGCGGTTATAGCTGTCGACAGAGATTCTGTAAAGCTTGGTCTTTGAGATTCCGAAACGAGAGCAAAGCGCCTTAACCGAGAGGTCGGCACTCAGGTTTTTTGTTATATAGCTGTCTATTTGTGCGTTCAGCGGCGGTGCCTTTAAATCTATAATATTGTTAATCAGGAGGTAGCTCGACAGCATATTAAGTATGTTGGTACAGCCCGACACCGTCTCGCGTGTGACAAGGGGGATTTCGTCTATACTTTTTAAAAGCTCGGCCTCGGGAAGGTCATATTTTTCACAGCAGGAGTGAATCTGTTGCTTTATGAACGGAATATTTTTGACTTCGGCGACCTTTCCGAGCATAATATATCCTATAATTTCATCGTTTCGGATAATCGGCGACACCGCCTCGGTCAGACCCATATGACATCTGTATATATAGCCGCCCCGCCTTTGGCACGCATTGCTTAAACCGAGAAGGTTACAGGCATTGCATTTATCTTCAAGTTCTTTAACGGCACGGATTTTATGACAGAGAAAAAGAGGGTGTGTTCCGTATGCGAAAACGTGGTTTTTGTTATTGTCAAAGAGTGTGAGGACGGTATTCGTAAGCTCACATACATTTTTAAAGGCGTCTTTTAAAGCCTTTCGGTCAAGACTCAGCATTTTTATGCCCCCTGTTCTGAACCCATTTTACTGTTTTTTAACTCTTAAATACCTATATTATACAACAAAAATATGTTATAATCAATACATAATTTAAAAAACGGAACAGGAAGCCGTCGCTTGCCGAGGCAGTATTGCCGCGGCAGGCATTATTCGGCGGTTTGACCGACAGGAGGTATAATAATATGTCATTTTTGTACGGAGGGGATTATAATCCCGAACAGTGGATGAACTCACCCGAGATTTTGGAGAAGGATATTGAGCTTATGAAAAAAGCGGGCTGTAACGTGATGTCGATAGGCATTTTCGGCTGGAGCGTGATGGAACCGCGCGAGGGAGAGTATGACTTTTCTTTTTATGAAAAGGTGATAGACCGTTTATACGAAAACGGAATCAAGACGATTTTGGCGACACCGAGCGGAGCGAGACCGGCGTGGATGAGTATGAAGTACCCCGAAATTTTAAGGACGGACGAAAACGGAGTAAGGCATAGACACGGGTCTCGGCACAATCACTGTTTCACATCGCCGGTTTATCGGGAAAAGGTCAGAGAGATAAACGAAAGGCTTGCGCTTCACTTTAAGGATAACCCCGCGATTTTGGCGTGGCACGTTTCAAACGAATACATAGGGGACTGTCACTGTGAGCTTTGTGCAGAGGCCTTCAGAGAGTTCTTAAAAAAGCGTTATAACAACGATTTAGACAAGCTGAATTTTGAGTGGTGGAATTCGTTCTGGAGCCACACCTATACGGATTGGTCACAGATTGAGCCGCCGTCAAGTATAGGCGAGAACAGAACAAATGCACTGTTAATTAACTGGAAGAGATTTGTCACACATCAGACGATTGATTTTTATAAGAATGAAATTGAGCCGCTTAAACGCATTGCGCCCGATATTCCGGTTACAACCAACTTCCACGGCAACCTGACCGACCTTGACTATTTTAAGTTTAAGGATTATATTGATTTTGCCTGCTGGGATGCATATCCCGATTGGGAGTCGCCGAAGGGAAATGCCGAAACGGCGGCGGGGGTTTCGCTTATCTATGACGTATGCCGCTCAATCAAGCATAAACCCTTCCTGCTCATGGAAAGCACGCCGAGCAATGTGAACTGGAAGCAGTATAATAAGCTTAAACGGCCGGAAATGAACATTCTTTCATCGCTTCAGGCGATAGCTGACGGTTCTGATTCGGTTCAGTATTTTCAGTGGCGGAAGAGCCGCGGCTCGGCCGAGAAGTTTCACGGGGCGGTGGTTGACCATTGCGGTCACGAAAATACCCGGGTTTTTAAAGAGGCGGCCGAGCTCGGAGAGAGACTCAAAAATATATCCGCGGTTCAGGGAAGCGATGTGAAGGCAGAGGCGGCGATAATCTTTGACTGGGAAAACTACTGGGCGATAAAGTGTGCCAACGGCTTTCGGAATGATGACAAAAAATACCATGAAGAATGCTTAAAGCATTATAAATATTTCTGGAGGAACGGAATCAACACCGATGTAATAGACAGCGAGCAGGATTTCTCGGGGTATAAGATTATTGCCGCACCGATGCTCTATATGATAAAGCCGGGCGTTTCGGAAAAACTTTGTGAGTTTGTGAAAAACGGCGGAATTTTGGTCTCGGGATTTATGAGCGGATATGTGAACGAGGACGATTTGTGCTTCCTCGGCGGCTTCCCCGGGGGAAGGCTGAAAGAGCTTTTCGGAATATGGAACGAGGAGATAGACACACTCTATCCCGAGGACAGAAACAGTGTCGGATTTAACGGAAACGAGTATTCCGCGTTTGATTACTGTGAGATTATACACCCGGATACGGCCGAGACCCTCGCGAGATACAATGACGATTTCTATGCGAAAGAGAGTGCGGTGACGGTTAATACATACGGCGAGGGAAGGGCGTATTACATAGCCTTTCGCGGTGATGACGGCTTTATTAACGACTTCTATGACTCGATTTCGGCCGGGGTTTCATCGGCGGCGGAGTATATAAACTTCCCCGACGGGGTATCCGTCCGCACGAGAGAGAACGGGACGGAGGTATTCTTCTTTATCCAGAACTGGAACGAGACCGATGCCGAAATCAATGTTAAGTCGGCTCTTGAAAACATCGAAACGAACGAGAACGTGAGCGGAGAGGTCGTCTTAAAGAAATATGAAACACTGATTCTGAAAAAGGCAAAAATTTAAAGTATATTAGGCATTGCGATTTTATTTTCGGAGCGGTTCGGGTTGTAAGAGCCGGCGGAATGTGGTATAATATTTCTGTAAGGACAGGTGATTTAATATGATAATACATCCGTTTCCGCCGGAGTATGACGAAAACTCAGAGGTGTTGATATTGGGGAGCTTTCCGTCGGTAAAGTCAAGAGAACAGATGTTCTTTTACGGCCATCCTCAGAACAGGTTTTGGAGGGTGACCTCGGCTGTGTTCGGGGAGGATACTCCGAACACTATAGCCGAGAAGAAGGCATTTCTCCACAGGAATAAAATTGCCCTATGGGACGTTATTTCGTCCTGTGAGATAACGGGAAGCTCTGACAGCTCAATCAGGGATGTCACCGCGAATGACCTGAGCGGAATATTAAAGAACAGCCGAATCAGCCGTATTTTTGTGAACGGAAGAACCGCCGAAAAATATTTTAATAAGTATACGAAAGAGAAAATCGGAATTTCGGCGGTATGTCTTCCTTCGACCTCGCCGGCGAACGCGGCGTGGAGCCTGGACAGGCTTATTGATGCGTGGAGAGTAATCATATCCCCCGAATAATAAGAGGAAATAATCAATAACAAAATATGGGTTGTCTGCATGTTCTGTAATGAGCCTGAAAACGGCTCGGAGGGGAATGAATCAAGTGAGTGCATACAATCAAAACAAGGTTTAGATTCCTCGCCAACTATATTGACAGTGATTTTTCCTGCTGCGGAAGTATATAAAATAAAGACCGGCCTGCAATAACACAGGCCGGTCTTTATTCCTATTTTTTTAATACCTTAACCGTATATACGATAAACGAGATTATCAGATATGCCGATATGGCGATAATCGGTATCCGCGTGTTCCAGTATGAGTTGACCGAAAGCGCAGGGTTCCTTGTGATTGCCCTTGCAACAGTTTCCATTATCGGTCTGATTCTGTTGTACAGCGAAAGCCATAGTGCAAAGAGTGTGCATACCCCGAGAAATACCGCATAGTTATTAGCTCGTTTTGTGTTTTTGATAACTCCGGCCTTTCCTAAACCAAAGACAACAAGCCCTCCGACAGCAAACACGCCGGTCAGAATCCAGGTGACGGTCTGCATATGAACAAGGACGTTCACGTCTCTGTAGAGTGAGCCGATGTATAAAAGGGCGATGATTCCTACTATTCCCCATGAAAGCTGAAGCATATACCAGTTGGTGAGATGCTCTTTATACTCCTCTGACGCACGCTTTTTCGCGAGTTTTTCTTCGTGAATTAACTCTCTTGTTTTTTTTGAATTTGACATTTAAAAATCGCCTTTCCGCCCACATATTTTTGTTTAATCGCCTGTTATCCGGTGGGCAGGACAAGACGATGTCTTTTTCATGTTTGTTGCAGCGTGATGCTGCCTAAAGTGAATTTTTAGCATACATAATTATCGAAAGCATCATCGAGCTGACCGTTTCGGTTCTGAGAATTCTGTGTCCGAGTCCGACCATAGCTATTCCGCTTTTTAAGGCATAGTCCGCCTCGCTGTCAGAGAACCCGCCTTCCGGGCCGATAATGATTGATATGTCGGCCGAATCGCTCTTGTCAAGAATATCCTTTAGATTTGAAACCCCGTCATGACCGAGCATTTCATACGGCATAAGCGCAAGCCCCGATTCTTTCATCCGCTCTATTGCGGCCTTGAATCCGATACAGGGTTCAACCCTCGGCAGGATTCCGCGGCCGCATTGCTTTGCCGCCTCAACGGCAACCTTGTTCCAGCGTTTGAGCTTTTCGGCTTCACGCTTTCCGCCGTCAAGCCTTGACACACACCTGTCCGCGGCAACGGGAACGATTCCCGTCACGCCGAGCTCAACCGCTTTTTGGATTATTCCCTCCATCTTCCCCGATTTCGGAACCGCCTGAAAAACGGTGACCTTGACGGTCGGCTCTTGCTTTGACATCTCGGCCGATATTATTTCGGCAAGACACCGGTCTGAGCCGATTTCCGAAAGCCGTGCCGTGTACTCGCGGCCGCTTCCGTCAAATATCAGAATCTCATCACCCGGGTTCATCCTAAGAACCTTTTTTATGTGCGCCGCATCTTCTAAGATAACGGCGGTGTTTTCGTTTATGTTTTCCGGTTCGGTAAAAAATCTTCTCAAAATCATAACCTCACTGTTTGGCTTAAAGCCGCTGTTTCGCGGTAATCGCCGCCCAATCGTCATCGTTTTTGACCTTTGTGATATTAAGACCGTTCTCGGTCAGGGCGGCTTTAACCTCGTCAAGCCTCTCTAAAATTATGCCTGAACAGATAAAGGTTGAGTCAGGCTTCATAAACTCGCGGACATACGGCGCGATGGCAATGATAACATCCGCAACAATGTTGGCGATAACCAAATCGTGCTTGCCGAGCTTGTCTCTTAACTCCTTTTCAGAGGTGATGTCGCCGGTGTAGGTTGTGTAATTCTCGTCGGTCAGCTTATTAAGCTTTAAGTTGCTGTGCGCAACGTCCGTTGCGTTTGAATCAATATCAACGGCAACAGCAGAGGAAGCACCGAGCAGAAGCGCCGTGATTGACAGTATTCCCGAGCCGCAGCCGAGGTCGAGAACAGTATCGCCCTTTTTGAGGTTTTCTTCGATTTCTTCAAGACAGAACCTCGTGCTGGGGTGTGAGCCTGTTCCGAAGCTAAGCCCCGGATTAACCGTGAACACCGTCCTGCCGTCCGGGTTCTTCGCATCCTCCCATGCGGGGCAAATCAGAATCTTTTCCCCGACCGGGATAGGGTGGAAGTATTGCTTCCAGATTTCGGACCAGTCCTCGTCCTTAACGTTGTCAGTCGATATTTCAAGGCTTCCGTAGGCATTGTCGGTGTCAAGAGCCTTAAGCTCCCTCATAGATGCCCTGACGGCGTTTAACTGTTCTATCCCCGACGCTCCGCAGGAGAGATAGAACGTGATTTGGGTGTCGGCATATTTCAGCTTTTCAAGCTCCTCATCAACATAATCCCAATACTTTCTGTTGTTTTCGAGAAACTCAATGAAATCGTCTTTATCGGATATTTCAATGCCGCTTATGCCAAGCTCTAAAAGCCTTCCGCTGACCGGGTCAATCCCGTCCGCGGTTGTTGTTATAGTAGTTTTAATCCAATCCATAAAAATTGTTCCTTATAATAATTCAAAATTGTTTCTTATAATAATTCAAAAATTCTTTTGTGTTATTTTTTCGGCTATTTCAAGAGGTCCTTCATCTTATCGAAGAACGACTTGCGTTTCTTGTACTTTCCCGGTTCGACGCTGTTGTCGAAGTTCCTGAGAATCTCTTTCTGACTCTCGGTCAGACCCTTAGGTATCTCTATCTTAATCGTGACATACTGGTCACCGCGCTGGGTCGAGTTAATCTTTTGTATACCCTTTCCCTTAAGGCGGAATACCGTGCCGTCTTGTGTTCCCTCGGGAATTGTATAAGAAACCTTTCCGTCAATCGTGGGAACCTGAATCTCTGCGCCGAGCGTCGCCTGAACAAACGAGATAGGATATTCGCATAAAATATCATAGCCCTGTCTAACGAACAGCTTATGGCTTCTGACCCGAACATTTAAAATCAGGTCGCCGTTTGCGCCGCCATTTGCGCCCGCGTCGCCCTCGCCGCGTACGAATACCTGCTGGCCGTTGTCGATGCCCGCCGGAATTTTAACACGAACCTTCTTGCCGCGGCGGACTGTTCCCTTGCCGCCGCAATTCTTACATGGGTCTTTGATTATCGTACCCTTACCGCCGCAGCTGTCACAGGTGTGAACGCTCTGGAAGTTCCCGAGCGGCGTCCGCTGAACGGTTCTGACCTGACCCGTTCCGTGGCAGGTGGGACAGGTGGTGGGTGAGCTTCCCTTCGCCGCACCGCTTCCGTTACATTCCTCACACTTTTCGAGGTGGTTAATGGTAATCTCGCGTTCCGTTCCGAAGCACGCTTCTTCAAAGCTCATATCTATGTTATAGGCTATATCCCTGCCGCGGCGCGGGGCGTTAGGATTCTGACGCTGTCCGCCGCCGAAGCCGCCGCCGAAA
>CAJKNM010000079.1 GCA_905201285.1 uncultured Eubacteriales bacterium
TATTAAATTTTTAAGGAGAGATTAGAAATGATGAGAAAGATGAGAATGACGAGACGAGTAAATGTATTTAAAAAGGTAATTTCAGCGGTTGCCGTTTCAGCTTTAGCGGCCGCAATGCTCACCGGCTGTGGCACTTCAACAGGCTCAAACACCGGCTCCGGTCAGGAAAACAAGGTATACAAAGTCGGTGTAACACAGATTTCAGACCACCCATCGCTTGATAATTGTCGCAAGGGTTTCATTGAGGGACTTAAAAATGAAGGCTTTGTCGAAGGTCAAAATCTTGAAATTGAATTTGTCGGTGCACAGGATGATATGGCTAAGAATACACAAATTGCTCAGAACTTTGCAAACGCAGGCAAGGATTTGGTGTGCGGCATAGCCACTCCATCCGCTCAGGCTCTTTACGCCGCGTGTCACGATAAGAACATTCCGGTAATATTCAACGCTGTTTCAGACCCCGTTGCTGCAAACCTTGCAAAGTCAAAGACAGAGGCTCTTCCCGGAATCAGCGGTGTATCTGACCAACTTCCGGTCGAGGCTCAGCTTCAGCTTATCAGAAAGATGCTTCCGGATGCTAAAAAAATCGGTATTCTCTATTCAACAGGTGAAGCTAACTCAGTCAGCACTCTTGAAGTTTATAAAGAACTCGCCCCGAAGTATGGATTTGAAATTGTAGATAAAGGCATATCTAAAAAGGCTGATGTTCCCGCCGCGGCGGATGTTGTTTTAAACGAGGTTGACTGTATCTCCAATATGACTGACAACACTGTTGTTGCATCACTTGCTATTGTTCTCGATAAGGCTAACGCTAAAAAAATTCCGGTATTCGGTTCTGAAGAAGAACAGGTTAAAAACGGCTGTCTTGCTTGTGCCGGTCTTGACTATGTTCAGCTCGGTGTTCAGGCAGGCGAAATGGCAGGTAAGGTTCTCAAAGGCACTGATATATCAACCCTTCCTTATGAAACTCTTACCGAGAGCAGTGTAAAGGTTAATGACGAGGTTGCCTCTTCTTTAGGAATCACTGTTCCCGACGATATTAAAACAAAGTAATTAAAAACAACTGAAATTTTGGGCGGCTCTAAAAGCCGCCTTGTATTTTGAGTGACAGGAGACGATTAAAAATGAACGGTATTGTAATCAGTATATTTGAACAAGGTCTGATTTATGGAATAATGGCTCTCGGAATATACATAAGCTATAAAATTCTTGACTTTCCGGACTTATCGGTAGACGGAACTTTTCCGCTCGGGGCGGCGGTTACGGCTGCACTTATGCTGAAAGGCATAAACCCATGGCTATGCCTTCCGATTTCGGCCGCGGCCGGATGTATAGCCGGTGCGGTAACAGGAATCCTTCACGTTAAGCTTAAAATCAAGGACTTGCTCGCCGGCATTCTTACAATGACCGCTCTTTATTCTGTAAATTATAGGGTTGCGGGTGCTCCTAACCAATTCCTAATGGGAAAATCAACCGTATTTACTCTTCCGGAGTCTGTACCGACATTTATTACATCATACAAGTATATAATTGTCATATTTGTGATAGCTGTCGCGATGAAGCTTGTGCTTGATTGGTATCTTTCGACAAAATCGGGCTTTCTTTTAAGAAGTGTCGGTGATAACGAAGGCTTGGTTGTCACCCTTGCTCAAAATCCCGGTACAATCAAGATTATAGGTCTTGCAATCTCAAACGGTTTGGTTGCTTTATCCGGTTCGCTTGCCTGTCAGCGTTCTATGCAGTTTGATATAACCTCGGGTACAGGCACAATGGTAATGGGCCTCGCCGCGGTTATAATAGGTACAACAATATTTAAAAAGATAAAATTTATGCGTCTGGCAACGGGTGTGCTCTTTGGTATGATTATATACAAGGCGTGTATTACCGCGGCAATAAGCAGCGGCATGGCTTCATCTGACACTAATCTGATAATCACAGTTCTTTTTGTTGCGACGCTCTTGATTAATGACTTTACATCACGTAAAAGTAAGAAAAAAGGGGGCACGATCAATGCTTAGACTATCACATATAAACAAATCATTTAATGTAGGAACCGTTGATGAAAAGCAGCTTTTTAAGGACTTCAACATCGAAATATCCAAGGGCGAATTTGTTTCTGTAATAGGAAGTAACGGCTCGGGAAAAACCACGATGCTGAATATCATTTCGGGAGATATAAAACCTGATAGCGGAGATGTCTTTTTAAGCGGTGATAATATAACAAAGATGGCTAACTATAAAAGGGCGCGAAGAATTTCGCGGGTATTTCAGAATCCGTCAAACGGCACCTGTCCTACTATGACTATTCTTGAAAATATGTCTATCGCGGACAATAAGGGTAAAAGTTTTAACCTCACAAAAGGTCTGAATAACAAACGTAAGGATTTTTACAGAAGTCGTCTTGAAACGCTCGGTATGGGACTCGAAAACCGTCTCGGAACTCTGACCGGTTCTCTTTCCGGAGGTCAGCGACAGGCGCTTGCGCTTATTATGGCTACGCTTGCTAAGCCCGACATTCTTCTTCTTGACGAACACACTGCCGCTCTTGATCCAAAATCCGCCGATATAGTAATGCGCCTAACCGATGAGGTTGTTAAAGAAAACGAAATAACAACGGTTATGATTACTCATAATTTACGATATGCGGTTGAATACGGAACACGAACCATAATGATGCATGAAGGCAATGCAATAATGGATGTCTCCGGCATCGAAAAGTCAGAAAAGACAACAAACGATTATCTTAAAATTTTCAATAAAATAAGTATTGAATGCGGAAACTGAGCCACTGCTCAGCATCCGCATTTTTTGATGATAAGTTTTATTAAAATAAAACTTATCTTTTATCATTGCTTATTGACGCACACCTCGTTCTCGACAAGAAAGAAATTTTTATATACATTTTTTATCAAAAATGTGTATATTCTTATTTACTTTTGCCTTCGACATTGATTTATTTTTCCTTTGAAGTTATACTCTAATTATAATTAAGAAAAGGAGCAACAAAAGATGTGGTTAATCCCGATGCCCCCGAATGGAGTAATCCTAAAGATTCAAAGGCATTTTTAAACGGTGAAATAACTGAATTTCCTCATGCATATGCAAACCGTGTCACCCGAAACGAGGGCTGCTTCTATGCGCGGAATGCAATTGATGGATATTCAGATCCGAACGGCCACGGGAATTATCCATATCACAGCTGGGGCGGAGCTGTTCATAAGGACTTGGTTTTTTCGGTTTATTTCGGCAGGCCGGTTAAGGTTGACAAGCTCGTTCTCTGTCTCAGGAGCGATTTTAGTCTGGATGACAAAGGCCGTGAACACGATACCTATTGGCACACAGCCAGAATAGAGCTCTCTGATGGATTCGGAACGGAAATTCATCCAATCAAGACCCCTAACAATCAGGAATTCGAACTCGGTGAGCATACAACCGAGTGGTTAAAGCTTTCGCGTCTTGACCCTCTCCAACACGATATGAGTCAAAACTTTGCTGCACTGACCCAAATTGAGCTTTGGGGTAAGGATTAAAAATGCTCCCTTTCGGGAGCATTATTCTTCACTCGGTGTGACATAGACCGTGTTATATCTGTCATAGATAACCATACCCGGCTTTGCGCCGTTAGGCTTTTTTACGTTTTTAATCAGGGTATAATCAACGGGAACCTTTGACGAATTTCGAGCCTTGCTATAATATGCCGCAAGCTTCGCCGCCTGCATCATCGTTGTTTCCGGTGCCTCGCCTGTTCCTCTTGTTCGGATAATCGTATGTGAACCCGGTATTTCCTTCGTATGGAACCACAAGTCGGTCGAATATGCGGATTTAAGTGTGAGTTCGTCATTCTGTCTGTTATTTCTTCCAATAAGAATCTCATATCCGTCGACCGATATTATTTTTATCGGCTCAGACTTCTTCTGCTGTTTTTTCTTTGCATTATTCTGCTTCGCGATATACCCCTCTGTCATTAGCTCTTGTCTGATTTCATCAAGTTCAACCGGGGTGTCTGCATTTTCAAGCGCATCAGCAACACTTTCCAAATAATACTTCTCATTTTCAGCAATTTCAAGCTGCTCACTTGCGAACTTCTCGGTTGTCTTTGCCTTGTTATATCGCTTATAAAATCTTTGCGCGTTCTGAGACGGACTTATATCAGCCTTAAGCGGAATTTCAATTTTCTCACCGCTTTCACTGTAATAATTTTGAACACTGACGCTCTTGTCACCGTATTTAACTCTATAAAGGTTTGCCGTAAGAAGGTCACCGTACATCTTATATTTATCCCTGTCCTGTGCCGAACGAATATGTTCCTTGTGCATTACGATTTTCTTCTGACAACGCTCAATGTTGTTATGAATCAGCTTTAAAAGTGCCGCTGAACGTCTGTTCATATGTTCACGGCGGCTTCGTATCTCAAAAAACGAATCAATGACCTCGCTGATCGAATCATATTCCTCTATTTTATATGCGCCTTCGTATTGACCCAGCCGCACACAAGAGAATGCAACAGGCTTCTTCTCGCTCGGTTCAATAACAAGCGAGGGTTCATAGATACCCCCGCATATATTTTTTAAAAAGTCAACGGTATGAACCACAAAAGCAGCACAATCAACCTCACACTTCATCATCTTTGTATTGCCGGAAAACCGATAAACTATCTCCCGCGCAAGCAAAGGACTCATTCCCATAATCTCGGAGAGCAGGAACTTATCCATAAGAGTATCCTCCGGCTGAGCAGCAAGCGCCTCCATCAACTCAGTTGCCTTAAGGCTGTCCGCCGCTGTCTTATCCTGTGCCGGCGGAAGTTCATACGTCATTCCGGGCAGGACTTGCCTAACCGCGCTTACAGTAAAATCTATATGCTTAGCGCTGTCCATTATTCTTCCGCTGTCATCAACCAAAATTATATTGCTGTGCCTTCCCATAATCTCGATTATGACCGAACGCGTGCACAAATCGCCTAGTTCGTTTCTCGTCTCTGCATCTATCCTTACTACGCGGTCAAATCCATTCTGTTTTATATCTACAATTACCGCACCGGCCAAATGCTTTCGCATAAGCATACAAAGCATGGGCGGAGTCATCGGGTTCTCGCGCTGAACCTCTGTCAGGTGTATTCGCGGATTTGACGCGCTCGCTGATAAAAGAAGCTTATAATTTCCGCTTCTCGTGCGGACAGATAGAATAATTTCATCCTTCTCGGGCTGATAAACCTTGTCTATTTTTCCGTTAAGCAGCTTCGAGCGAAGTTCATCAGTGACACAATGTGTCACAAAACCGTCAAATGACATAGTTTGCCCCCCTTATAACCCTTATTTTTTCAATTCGTCAACCTTGTCAAGCTTCTCCCACGGAAGATCAAGATCCGCTCTTCCGAAATGACCGTAAGCCGCTGTCTGTTTATATATCGGCCTGCGTAAATCAAGGCCGTTTATGATTCCGCTCGGACTTAAGTCAAACACCTTTGATACCTTCTCTGCGATTTCCTCATCACTGATTACTCCCGTTCCCCTTGTGTCTATACGGAGTGAAACAGGATGTGCAACGCCTATCGCATAGGCGAGCTGAACCTCGCACGCCTTAGCGAGCCCTGCGGCAACAACATTCTTCGCAACATATCTTGCGGCATAAGCGGCGCTTCTGTCAACCTTTGTCGGGTCCTTACCCGAAAAAGCTCCGCCGCCGTGGCTTGCGTATCCGCCATAGGTATCAACGATAATCTTCCTTCCCGTATGACCCGAATCACCATGAGGGCCGCCTATAACAAACCGTCCGGTAGGATTGATAAAATATTTCGTATCGTCATCAAGAAGCTTCGGATCAATTACCGGAAGTATAACCTTCTCTTTAATATCCCTGCGAAGTGTCTCAATATCCACATTTTCATCATGCTGACTTGAAATAACAACCGTGTCAACACGCTTAACCGAACCATCTTTATTATATTCAACGGTGACCTGTGACTTTCCGTCCGGGCGAAGATAACCGAGAGTTCCTTCCTTACGAACCTGTGTCAGTCTAAGAGCCAGCTTATGCGCAAGTGAAATCGGCATAGGCATATACTCCTCTGTTTCATCACACGCAAACCCAAACATCATTCCCTGATCGCCGGCCCCGATTCCGTCACCGTTGTCGTCAACACCCATAGCAATATCACCCGACTGTTCATCAATCGCAGTTATAACAGCACAGGTATCACAGTCAAAGCCGTATTTAGCCCTGTCATATCCAACCGAGCGTACAGTTTCCCTCACGATTTTAGTAATATCAACATAGGTTGACGTGCTTATCTCGCCCACAACCAAAACCAGACCCGTCGTGACGGTAACCTCACAAGCAACGCGGGCATACTTGTCCTCTTTCAGAATCGCGTCAAGTATTGCATCGGAAATCAAGTCGGAAATTTTATCGGGATGTCCCTCCGTAACCGACTCAGATGTAAAAAGTCTCTTATACATTATATATCATCCTTCCTGTATTGTCTGTTTAATTTTTTCAAATGCTTTAGCGTAAACCTCTTCCACTCCTGCATTTGCATCTATAATATAAATATTATGGCTATCCCTCAAACGGTCAAATACTTTTAAAAAATTATCACGTATCTGCCGCATTTTCTCAACATCCTTTTCATAAAGCTCGGGTCTGTCACGAACCTCATCGATTCTGCTCTTACAGGTATCGGGATTAACATCCAAAAATATGCAAAGATCCGGCTTTAGAACTCGCTCACATTCAAGGTTTGTTCTCATAACCCAATCTATATCGCTCGCTGTTCCCTGATAGGCAAATGACGAATAATAATATCTGTCACACACCACCGTGTACCCGTCACTTAAATACTTTTCTATTCCGAATTCGGGATGTGTTATATGCTCAAGCCTGTCGGCAAGGAATAATGCCGCTTGCAGGTACATATCCTTTACAAGACTTTCGGATAAAATCCGGCGTATGTATTCCCCTGTCTCATAGTTCGTGGGTTCAGCAGTCAGATATACCCTTTTTCCGTATTGTTCGAGTCCTTCTTTTATCAGTCTGAGCTGTGTACTTTTTCCACAGCCGTCCAGGCCTTCAATTACAATAAATTTTCCTCTGCTCACGACACTTCTCCTCTAATATCATATATTATCTATAATTATAACCAATCATCAACCAAAAATCAACAGTTTTTATTAAAAAACTCTAAAAGCTCTGTCTTAGAATTTTGACACTTTCCTAAAATAACAGCCGAAAGTAATTCATTAAGAACCTCTCCTATCATACGTCCTTCTATTCCGCATTTTATCAAATCAGAGCCGCTTATATCGAGCTGTGCAAGTGAATAGCATTCATTATCGTCCACTGCGCACCGTATTTTCAAAAGCGCCGAC
>CAJKNM010000080.1 GCA_905201285.1 uncultured Eubacteriales bacterium
ACGAGGGTGAACGTATGGCTGATGCGGAGTTAAATGTCAGAATATCGGGCGACGCGAGCGATTTGGAAGGCGCGATAAGCGGCGTTGAAAAAAGTCTGAAGGATTTAGAAAAAACAACGGCTAATGCGACAAATAAAGTAAATAAAGAGACAGAAAAGGCCGCAAATACGTGGAAACAAACGGGTGAGAAATTAAAGAGCGTCGGCGAGGGCATAGACACAGTTACAAAACCCGTTCAGCGGCTTTCTGCCGTTACTGCCGCGGGGGCTGTTGCTTCGGCAAAGTTCGCGATAGACTTTGAAAATAATTTCGCGAACGTGTCAAAAACCGTTGACGGCACAGACGAGCAGTTAAAGAAGATAAAACAGGATATAATCGATATGACGACCGTCGGAATAAACGGTCACAGCGCGATACCTCAGACAACGGCTGAACTTACCGAGCTTGCGGCGGCAGGCGGCCAGCTCGGAATCCAAACCGAGAACATAAGCAGCTTCACCGAGACTATGGCAATGATGGGAAGCGCGACGAACCTTGCCGGTGAAGAGGGAGCGAAAACCCTTGCACGGTTTATGAATGTAACCGCAACATCACAGGATAAGGTGCAGAATTTAGGCTCGGCAATAGTTGATTTGGGCAATCACTTTGCTACAACCGAAGCCGAGATTGCAGATATGGCAATGAATATGGGCGCTACCGGCTCGGCGGTCGGAATATCCGCTCAGGATATTCTCGCATATTCAACCGCTCTGTCATCACTCGGAGTTGAAGCGGCGGCAGGCGGAAGCTCAATATCGCGTATTTGGATGGATATTCAGTCGGCGGTGTCATCGGGAGGCGAAGCACTCGGTGAGTTTGCGAAAATCTCGGGTAAGACCTCGCGTGAGTTTGCCGACAGTTGGAAGAAGGATGCAAGCGGAACATTTAAGGAAATGCTGACCGGACTTTCACAGTCTAAGGATATAGTCGGCGACTTGCAGAAATTAGGCTTTGAGAATATACGCGACCTTCAAGCCTTGCAGAAGCTCGCGGGGCCTCAGGGAATACAACTTTTAAACGATGCGCTTGAACGCTCAAACAAGGCGTGGGGCGAAAACACCGCCCTGCTTGACGAGTTTGAGAAAAAGGCGGGAACGACCGCAAGCCAAATAGAGGTGACTAAAAATAATTTGGTTGAAGCCGGGCGCTCGGTCGGCGAAATGTTATTAACAGCGGAGCGATTCAGGTAAAGGAATTCGCGCAGGGAATAGCAAAGATGAACGACACGCAGAAGCAGTCGCTTATAACGACGGGTAAATGGGTGATAGGTCTCGGTGCGGCTTCAAAGGTGACGGCTTCGGGCATTAAATTTGTCGGAAGTATGGCCGAGGGCGTGGCTAAGATTAAACAGTTTGCGCCGGCGCTCACTTCTATCGGGAGTATTGCTCCTCAGGCGGCGCTCGGTATTGCGGCTGTAACAACCGCCGTTGTGGTCGGAAAAAAGGCATATGACGCGTGGTATAAATCACAGTATAATTGGACAGAGGGGTTGTCTGAGAGTGATGATAAGGTTCAGAACAGCTTGAACAGTTACAAAAAACTTTCAGATATACAAAAGACGCTGAAAGATGCAAAACTTGTTATTGAAAATCCCGAATCAAGCAAGGAGCAGATTGAAGAAGCCAAAAGCAAGATTGAAGAAATCAAGGGCTTACTTGAAAATGAATATAATTTAAAAATTAAATCCGATAACTCTGATTTGGAAGATTCTGTAGAGCATATGCAAAAGCTTACCGGCAACGAATTGAGAAAGGCTATAGCAGAGGAAGAAATTCAGCTTTCAACCTTGCACGATAAATACAAACAGGCGATGTCGGATTTGCCTAAACTTCAAGAGCAGTATAATAATGCAGATGCGCGCCTAACCCAATTTAAAGAACTAAAATCAGAATTGAGCGCATTGGGCGCAGAGTATAGAAGTGGAGCAATAAGCCAAAATGAGTGGAATTCGGCAGTCGAAAAAGCGGGGCAGGCGATAGGTCTTACGTCAGAGCAATCAAAGGATTATGCGAATGTCTTCAGAGTGCTCAGCGAAGGTATAAACAATGCTCAGAAAGAAGTTGACGACCTTAATCCCAAGATTGAGGATTTAACAAATTCTCAAGAAAATTATATAAATATTTCAAAAAGCTTTGCAAATAAGCTGACCGAATATATGAGCGAACAATTGGTGAGCGGTGATATGGACGGCGCGGCAAAGACGATTGAGCGAATAGGAAAAGCGGCGGCGAATGCGGAGCTTGACTTGGAAGGGTATGGCAAAATCTTAACTGACATTGCGAAAGCGTCGGGAATGATAAACGAAAATCAGACCATAAAAATATCTGCCGAGGGCGATGTTTCTGTTATTGAAGAAGTTGAGGACGCGGCAAATGAGCTTAACGGAAAACAGGTAGAACTAACAATAAACGCTGACGGAACGGAAGCATATGCCACCATTGACGGGGTGCAGTATAAAATTGCCTCATATGACGGTGAAACAGGCGAAGCAATCCTCACCGCAGACGGCACAAAGGCGGATATGGTGATAAATCTTGCAACAGGTAAGGTAAGGTCTTTCAGCAACGAAGAGGGGACGGCGGCATTAAATGCGATAGATACCGCTTCGGAGGTCGCCAAGCAAGCAGCCGCCGCGATTAATGGTTTAAAAGATAAAACGGTTACTATTACAACCGTTGTAAAGAATGTTGTACAAACAGTAAAAGAAAAGTTTGGATTTGCCAAAGGCACGCGGAACTTTGAGGGCGGTTTGGCGATGATTAACGACCAAAAGGGAATCTCAGACCCGCGCGAAATGGTAGAGGTCGGCGGAAAGGGCTATATCTTTGAAGGCAGGGACGTTCTGCTTCCGCTTCCTAAGCACGCAAAAGTCTATACCGCGAGCCAAACAAAACAGATGATGAAAAACGCGGGAATTCCGCGTTATGCAAGCGGCAAGAATAACGAAGCATGGGAAAACGAGAAAGCCGACTGGACGCATTACACCAAAATCAATAACGTAACCGCAATCGAGCAATTAGACCATTGGGATAATATGATGCGAAAGTTCAAGGACGATGCGGAGGTTGTTAAAGAGATTCAGGAGGAAATCGTCGCTTCCACAAAAGATATGTGGAACGAGGATATAAACACAATGCAATGGTACCTTGATATGGGTATTGATTCTCAGGAGCAATATTACCGTTGGCTTGAAGCTTACCGCGATAAACACTTTGACGGTGACGACGAACAATGGCGAAAGGCTACGCTTGAACTTCACAAATGGAAAAAGGAACAGGCGGACGCTCTGAACGAAATTTCGGAGGAATATATAAAGTTCCACGCATCGGTGAACGATTGGGCAAGCGTCGGGGACAGTCCTCTTGCCGCGTTCGACCGCGTAAGAGAGCGGATGAAGCAGAACGTGGCGGAAAATCTGTATACCGAAAAAGAAGCAAACGAGTATTTAAAACAGCTCGGCTCTGACCTATACAGTGCATATGCCGATGACGCAGATAACTGGATTCAGCACGAACGCGACTATAACGCGATGTCCGTTGAGGAATATACTGCGGCACTCACTCGGAAGAAAAACAGGCTCAGCGAGTTTTTAAACAGCGGCATAGGCGAGTATACACAGTATGTTGAGGATATTCAAAAGCTTGACGAACAGATTATGGACGCTTATGCCGAAAGCGTCAGCAGCTGGCGAAGCAATGCGGACTTCTATCAAAGGCAGTCCGAGGTTTTCGGCTGGGGCTTTAACGGAACAGGGCATAAGTCGGCTGAAACGTTCTGGCAGGCAAGGCTTGACAGAGAGCTTCAAAATTCAGCGGATACAAACCTTTCAGCAAACGAGCGGAAGAATGCCGCGCGTTATGCGGATGAGGCACGAATGGAAGTGTATAAGGCGCGCCAGGCCGCTCTTGATGATGAACTTGAAAAGTTCAAGGATTCAATCGAGGACTTGCGGACGGAAATGGATGACGAGGTACAGAAGCTTCGCGACAGCTGGACAAAGGCGGACAGGCAAAAGGATATTTCCGAAACAGAGCATCAGCTTGCGATTTTCAGAAATGCACAGACCAAAGAGGGCATCGATAAATACAAGAGTCTTCAGGATGAGCTTTTACAGCTTCAAAGAGATGAACAGATAGCGAATATCGAAGAGGATAACAATGCGCGGCTTGCTGAGCTTCAGATACAATACGACAGGATGGAAAAGGCAAAGGCCGACGAGCTGGCAGGGCTTAAAGATGAGCTTTTGAGTTACGGCGGAATATCAAAGATTATGAACGACAGCCGCGAAATAGCGGCGGCGGCAAATGAGAACATCGGCGGAATTATCGAGAACATCAATAATTTCGGCGAGAGGTTTGAAAAGTTTGAAAGCCGTTTATTTGAGCTTATCAGCGAAAAGAGCGTAAGCAGTAATATCACAAATAACTACAGCACATCACAGAATATAAGCAACAATATCCGCGATTCGGCGGATTTGACGGCGGCAATGCTCTCAGCGGCGGCCGCCCTTCCTATGGCGATGTTCGGACGAAGGAGGTAAGCATATGGCGATGTATGGAATACGCTATCGGGGTGTACACAGCAGGGATTTAGGCCTTATCACAAAGACAAAGACCCGCCCTGCCGCGCCGCCGGTGCGTACTACAGAGAAAACGCGCCAAACCGTAATACACGATTACGGCGATATATGGGTTAATCCGGATAACCGAAATCAAGCCCTTGCGCTAATCGGCGGAGTAATGGCAATGGCGAACGGAAAGGATTCAAACGGTGATTGGGATTGGACGGCTTTCGGCGACTGGACGGGGTTTACGGCAAGCGTAATTAATGCGGGAATTTTAAATACCTCGAAGGTTGTTATAAAATCCGATGACGGTAATACGCAGCTGGCGGGCAATTTGCTGAAGATGAAGGATTTGGACGGAACAACACGTCTTAAACTCGGGCTTGATTACGGCCGGTATGTTTTCACGCTGTTTGACGGTTCAGGACGTTCCGCTTTGTCGCTTAACGATAGCGGTGACCTTGAAATGAAAGGCTCACTGTATACAACAAGGGCGGAAGAAGGCGTTTGCGGATATGTGATAGACGGTGAGGAAATCAGCGGATATAAGTATAAAAGCGGTAAGTATGTAAACCACGGACTGTCAACATATTCGGATAGCTACGGTTCGCATCTGAGGTTGTATGTTGACGGCGAAACCGCCCTGCATATACATTCTTTTGAAGAAAACGGGGTCAGAAAGACGGCGTTTGCTGTTAATAACACATCGGGAAAGGATTCGTGGCGTGCGTTTGAGGTTGCCGAGGGTTCAAATTATGCGTCAACAAAATGCTGGGGCGATTGGGATTTTTCGGACGCAAGCGTCGATTGGGGAGTTGACGGCTGGACGGGTACGATTTCGGTTGGTACTCTCAATATATATGTAACAAAAGGTATAATTACAGATGTAAGATATCGGCCTGCAACTTAAAATTATAAAATTAAACAAGGGGGAAAGAAAAATGGCAGATAAATATATTCCAAAGAAGGCGGCAAGCGGAAAAACGTACTTATGCAACTGGTGGGATAAAGTGACTGAAATAAATTCTTCAACAATATTCTCTGCTGTCAGTAAGCACATAGCGGGAGCGAAAGACAGACATAAGGCCGAGGACATCGACTATTCTGATAACACTACGGTTAAGGAACAAATCGATAAAAAAGCGGATAAAACCGATTTAGCAAACAAGGTCGACAAGGTAGAGGGTAAGGGCTTATCGACAAACGATTTGACTGATGAATATAAAGGTAGGCTTGACGCTTTAAACCAAAATCTCTCGAATAAGGCAAGTTGTTCATCCGTTCTTATGACTATTTTTCCCAATGAGCCGTTTACACCGAAAACGGATTACCATCCGGCGACAAAAAAATATGTTGATGATAACAAAACGCCCGTTGTAGATAATCTCACAAGTACGTCCACAACAAGCGCATTATCGGCAAATCAAGGTAAGGTACTTAATGATAAAGTGACGGATTTGCCGATTAAATCATTGGCAGGGCAAACAGTAAAACCTACTTCAAGCACATCAGCAACGGCGAAAGAAGGAGCAACCATTATAGGTGATTTAAGAGAAAGAACATTTGATTCCGGCGGGGATGTTACAGGTGGAAATGTTGCAAGTGGTGGCTATTCTGCTACAATAGGGGGATATAATAACACAGCAAGTGAAGACTATTCTGTTGCAATGGGATATTATAACAGGGCATTAGCGTATCAAACAAAAATTGGTCAATACGCAAAAGATGGCACTGCGGGAGCATCTAAATCCACCGCGGGTGATGCATTCACTATTGGTAACGGAAATCCATCTTCATGTTCCAATGCATTTCGTGTAACATACGCGGGGCAAGTCTATGGAACAGCGGCATATAGTTCAACCGGTGCCGATTACGCCGAATATTTTGAATGGTCTGACGGAAATCCCGATAACGAGGACAGACGCGGCAGGCTTGTAACGCTTGACGGTGAGAAAATCAGATTTGCAACATCTGAAGATGATTATATTTTGGGCATTGTTTCGGCTAATCCTTGCGTTGAGGGTGACATTCAGCCTGACGATTGGCAAGGGAAATATTTGACTGATGTATTCGGTCAGAGATTGACCCAAACCGTACATATCCCTGCAAGATATGAGGAACACGAAACAATCGACCCTGAAACAGGAGAGACCAAAACAGAAAGTATTTTGATTGAAAAAGAACACGATGCGGTACAATGGATAATCAATCCCGACTATGACCAAAACAAAGAATACATAAGCCGAGAGGACAGATCGGAATGGGCGCCTGTCGGTATGATGGGTAAGCTGGTTGTTGTCGATGACGGAACTTGTGAAGTAAACGGATTCTGCAAAGCAGGAATAAACGGCATTGCAACCAAAGCGGATAATGGTTACAGAGTGATGAAAAGAATTGACGAAACACATATTCTTGTGTTGGTAAGGTAGGAGGGGCGAGCAATGGAAACGATAATAGGCGCAATAATATCAGCAGTTGCGGCGATAGCGGTGTGTATCATAAATACCAACAGCCAAAACCGAAAAATATTGCTCGAGATGGACAAGCATAACGCCGTACAGACCGAGCAGATAACCCAGTTCAGAGAACAAGTCCACCGCCACAACAATCTTATAGAGCGTACATATAAACTCGAAAGAGATGTTGCCCTGCTCAACAACCGCGAAAAGGTGTCGGAACACCGTTTAGAAGACTTAGAAAATAAATAATCAAAATAATTTTAACATTGCCATACCATATATCAAAA
>CAJKNM010000081.1 GCA_905201285.1 uncultured Eubacteriales bacterium
ACTTCACCCGGACAACATGGCAGCAGGTCCTGCTTCCTACGGTATGACAGATACTCTTGGACGTATGCATTCTGATGCTCAGTTCGCAGGTTCTTCATCTGTTCCGGCTCACGTTGAGATGATGGGCTTAATCGGCGCAGGTAACAACCCGATGGTTGGTATGACCGTTGCTGTTGCTGTTGCTGTTGAAGAAGCTATGAAAGGCTGATTATTTTAAAGGAGTTGTAGAGATACAGCTCCTTTATTTTATTTTTTGAAAAATTTGCAGATTTTTATTGAAATATAAAATGTGTTGTGCTATACTATATATAATTTAATAAAAATCTTTATATTTTGTAGTTTTATGAAAGAGGGTAAAACAAGTGAAAATCACAGTAAACAAGACAACAACCCCTAAAGAAAAGCCGCATATGGACAATCTTCCTTTCGGTAAGATTTTTTCTGACCATATGTTTGTTATGGATTATACAGAGGGTCAGGGCTGGCATGACGCAAGAATCGTTCCTTATGCACCGATTTCTCTTGCTCCGGCCGCAATGGTTTTCCACTACGCGCAGGAAATTTTTGAGGGTCTTAAAGCTTACAAGGGAAGCGACGGCTCTGTTCGTCTTTTCCGTCCGTATAAAAACTTTGAGCGTATGAATCTCTCGGCTGACCGTCTTGCAATCCCGAAGGTTGACGTTGACTTTTGCGTTGAGGCGCTTAAACAGCTTGTTGAGCTTGACAGAGATTGGATTCCCGAGCAGGAAGGTGCATCGCTTTATATCAGACCTTTTATTATCGCAACAGATGAGTTCCTGGGCGTCAGTCCCTCTAAGACATACAAGTTCTTTATAATCTGTTCTCCGAGCGGATTGTATTATCCCGAGGGTCTTGACCCCGTTAAGATTTATGTTGAGGATACATATGTCCGTACTGTCAGAGGTGCAACGGGCTTCACCAAAACAGGCGGTAACTATGCAAGCAGCATAAAGGCTCAGGTTATTGCTCACGAGAGAGGTTATTCTCAGGTTCTCTGGCTTGACGGTGTTGAACAGAAGTATATTGAAGAAGTCGGCTCTATGAATATCTTCTTTAAAATTAACGGCGAGGTTGTTACGCCTATGCTTAACGGAAGTATTTTGGGCGGTATTACCCGTATGTCCACCATAGAGCTTCTTAAAAAATGGGGTGTGCCGGTTAGTGAGCGCAGAATTTCCATTCAAGAGGTTTATGACGCATATTGTGACGGAAAACTTGAAGAAGTTTTCGGAACAGGTACGGCCGCGATTATTTCGCCTGTCGGTGAACTTCGCTGGGAAGATCATGTTATGAACATAAATGATAATAAGATTGGTGAAATTACACAGCGTATCTTTGATACAATAACCGGAATCCAGACCGGAAAGCTCAAGGATGAAGACGGTTGGGTTGTCACCGTTGACTAACTTTGAATTGCATTTATCAAGGCGCATAATTTGTGTATACACAGATTATGCGCCTTGCGCAGTATTTTGGGCAGTAATAAGACAATCGTTATTTCGCATATTTATCGAAGAGATGAAATTTTTATAAGAAAGGTTGAGCGTTTTGAAAAGAGGCAGTGGTATACTTTTACATATCTCGTCGCTTCCGTCTCCCTATGGAATAGGAACGATAGGAAGGTCGGCTTATGAATTTATTGATTTTCTTGTGAATGCCGGGCAAAAATATTGGCAGGTGCTTCCTGTTTCACCGACCGGATACGGCGATTCGCCGTATCAGTCATATTCTACGTTTGCCGGAAATCCGTACTTTGTTGACTTTGAGAAGCTTTCTGAGTCGGGAAATCTTAAGCCCGAGGTTTATCAAAGCATAAATTGGGGCGATAACGCCGAGTATGTTGATTACGGAAAGCTCTTTGAAAACCGCTTTAAGGTTTTAAAGGAAGCATATTATGCCGATCGGGATGAAATCAAAACAGAGCTTGACGAGTTTAGATGCAAGGAAGCATATTGGATTGAAAATTACGCTATGTTTATGGCGATTAAATATGACTTAAACTTTAAGCCATATTGGGAGTGGTCTGACGATTTGAAATTCAGAAAGCCTGATGCGATGGCTGAGGCGTATGAAAGACTTCAGGAAGAGATAGAATTTTGGGTTTATATTCAGTACAGATTTTTTGAGCAGTGGACAAAGTTTAAAAATTATGCAAACGAAAAAGGAATAATGATTATAGGTGATATTCCTATTTACGTTGCGGAAGACAGCGCCGATGCGTGGGCACATAATGAGATTTTACAGCTTGATTCAGAGCGCAGGCCGGCATTTGTTGCCGGGTGTCCTCCCGATTATTTTTCGCCGAAGGGTCAGCTTTGGGGAAACCCGTTATATGATTGGAAATATCTTAAATCTACCGGTTATGAGTGGTGGGTTCGCCGTATAAAGTCTATGTATAAGCTGTGCGATATAGTCAGAATCGACCATTTCCGCGCTTTTTCGAATTACTTTGCAATACCGTTCGGAGATGAGGACGCGACAAACGGAGAGTGGCAGGACGGGCCCGGAACGGACTTCTTTGATGTTCTCAGGCGTGAGCTTATCAAGGATGGAATAGTTGATTCGGATGAGGATGAGCTCCCGATTATTGCTGAGGATTTGGGACTGATTGACGATTCTGTCCGAGAGCTTCTTAAGGCCACCGGACTTCCCGGAATGAAGGTATTACAGTTTGCATTTTCGACAGATGCGGATAATGAATACCTTCCTCATAACTATACTAAGAACTGTGTCGCTTATATAGGAACGCACGACAACAGCACGTTAGAGGCCTGGCTTCATTCAGCGAGCGAAAAAGAACTTGAATTTGCGCGTGAATATATGCGCCTGAATAATAATGAGGGCGAGAGAATGGGCGTAATAAAGACGCTCATGGCTTCACCGGCGAATATTTCTATTGTGACTATGCAGGATATTTTGGCGCTTGGCGATGCGGCAAGGATGAACGTTCCGTCACAATTCGGCACGAATTGGCAATGGAGACTGACGCTTAACTGGGTATTCTTTGACGATACCTCGAAATGGATTAAAAAGATAACCGAAACTTACGGAAGGTAACGAGGAGATTAAAATGATAATGATTGACGGCACGGTCGAGACCATAATTTATGAAAATAAAGAAAACGGATATACTGTTTGTGATGTTTCAAGCGCGGGTCAGCTTATCACAATGACCGGGTATATGCCGAACTTGACCGAAGGCGAAAGGATTGAGGCTCACGGCGACTGGTTTACGCATATGGAGTATGGCGACCAGTTTAAGGTTGAGTATTATGAAAGGCATATGCCGTCAAACGAGGTTGAAATAGAAAAGTATCTTGCCTCCGGGCTTTTGCCCGGAATAGGCAAGGCAACCGCAAAGAAGATTGTTAAAGAGTTCGGGGCGGATGCGCTTGAGGTTATCGAGAAAACTCCGGATAAGCTTATGGTTATTCCCGGACTCACAAAGAAAAAGGTGGACGAGATATACAAGAAGTATGTCGAGTTAATCGGTGTCAGAGACGCAATAATGTTTTTTCAGCAATTCGGCATGAGGGCATCATCGGCGGTTCGTGCATATCAGATATTCGGAGAGAAAACAGTTGACACGATTAAGTCAAATCCTTATATTATGGTCGGTTCGGTTGACGGGGTGAGCTTTTCGGCGGCAGATACAATGGCTGAAAAGCTCGGCTTTTGTATGGATTCGTATGAACGTGTTTCCTGCGGAATTAAGTTTCTTTTAAGACAGATTGGATATTTAAACGGTCATACCTATCTTCCGCGGCAGACGGTGACGGGAAACGCCGCTCAAAACCTGAATATTGAACTTGAAAAGGCGGAAAATGTTATAGCCGAGATGTTGCTGAGAGAAGAAATTATACAGATAAATTACGGCGAGTACGATGCGATTTATCTTTCGGAATTTTATCGGGCCGAAAAGCGCGTTGCTCAGCGGCTTCTTGAAATGTCCGAGCTTGTGTTCGATATAGACGGAGCACAGATTAACAAGATGATAGAAGAGGTAGAGAAGAAAAACAAAATTCTTCTTGCCGAAGCACAGCTTGAGGCTGTAAAGTGTGTGTTTGAAAACTCGGCAATGGTGATAACCGGCGGGCCCGGAACAGGAAAAACCACAATAATTAAAACGATTATTGAACTTATGGAGGCGTCGGGTAAGAGAGTGATGCTCACAGCCCCGACGGGAAGAGCAGCAAAGAGAATGACAGAGGTTTGCGGAATCGAAGCTAAGACCATACACAGGCTTCTTGAAATTACACCCGGGGAAAACGAGGTAGGAAACCGTTTCGCACGGAACGAGAACAATAAACTTGACTGTGATGTTTTAATAGTGGATGAAATGTCTATGGTAGATATACTTCTTATGGACAGTCTTCTCGCCGCGCTTTCACGCGGGGCAAGGATAGTTATGGTCGGCGACAGCGACCAGCTTCCGTCAGTCGGTGCGGGAAACGTATTGAAGGATATAATAGAGAGTGATTCGCTTACCTGTATCAAGCTGACCGAAATATTCAGACAGGCGAGAGAAAGTATGATTGTTGTTAACGCCCATAGAATTAATCACGGTGAAATGCCCTTGCTTAACGATCAGGATAACGATTTCTTTCTTGTTACTCGGGATGACCCGATGACAATACCGGATACTATTGCGGATTTATGCGCAAGAAGACTTCCGCGGCATTACGGATTTAACGGTATCAGCCAGATTCAGGTGCTTACCCCGACCAGAAAGTCAATAATAGGAGTGACTAATTTAAACGCAATCCTTCAGGACAGGCTCAATCCGCCTTCGCCGGATAAGGCTGAGTATGTCACAAGCAAGTGTGTTTACCGGCTCGGCGACAAGGTCATGCAGATTAAGAATAATTATCAGATGGAATGGGAAAGACTTGACGGTTCGGAAAAAGGTCTCGGTATTTTTAACGGCGATGTAGGGTTTATATCGGATATATCAAGCAATTCACAGAAACTGACGGTGATATTCGATGACAGGGCGGTTGTCTATGATTTTATGCTTCTTGACGAGCTTGAACTTGCCTATGCCGCGACGGTTCACAAAAGCCAGGGAAGCGAGTTTGACGCGGTTATTATGCCTATGTGCGAAACGCATCGGCTTTTAATGACGCGGAATCTTCTCTATACGGCGATTACCCGTGCAAAAAAGCTTGTTGTTTTGGTTGGCAGAGAGGAAATTATAAAATGCTATGTCGACAATGACAACATTCAAAAACGATTTTCGGGACTTAAAGATAAAATGCGTATTTATTAGGAGGACATATGGAATACTTTGCTTTACCGCTTCAAAATTTAATAGAGGAATTTGAAAAACTACCCGGCATAGGAAGCAAGACGGCACAAAGGCTTGCCTTTTTCATACTGAATCAGCCCAAAGAAAAAGCAAAAAAGTTTGCTGATGCGATAATTTCAGCGAAAGAAAAGCTTTGCTATTGCAGCGTATGTCAGAACATTTCGGATAAAGAGGTTTGTTCGATATGTGATAATCCGACACGGGACCACAGCATAATTTGTGTTGTAGAAAGTCCGAGAGATGTTCTTCAGATTGAGAGGACAAATGAATTTAAAGGTGTTTATCACGTTTTGCACGGAGCAATTTCGCCGATGGATAATGTGGGACCGGACGACATTAAAATTAAAGAGCTTATCGCCCGTATAGGTTCGGGAGAGGTAAAAGAAGTGATTATGGCAACAAATCCGAATCTTGAGGGGGAAACAACAGCAATGTATATTTCTAAGCTGATTAAGCCCTTTGGAGTAAGCGTCACAAGAATAGCCCACGGCGTTCCTGTCGGCGGAGAGCTTGAGTTTGCGGATGAGGTTACTTTGTCGAAGGCTCTTAAATGGAGAGTTGAATTATAACGGAAAAGGATTTATTTATGAATAAAAATGATGTTTTTGAAATAGAAATAACAGGAATGACCGATGACGGAAGCGGAGTGGGCAGAGCGGAGGGGATTGCTGTTTTTGTTCCGTATACAATCGTCGGTGAAACGGTCAGAACTCACATAATAAAGGTTAATAAGACCTATGCGATAGGGAAGCTTCTCGAGGTTGTTGTTCCCGCTCAGACAAGAGTTAAAGCCGAATGCCCTTATTTTTACAGATGCGGCGGCTGTCAGCTTTGGCATATGGATTATAGTGAAGAACTTAAATTTAAACAGAATAAGGTTTCGGATTGTATAAAAAGGATTGCCGGACTGGACGTACCTGTTTCAGAAATAATAGGCGCAGATTGTGTGTCGAGGTACAGAAACAAGGTTCAGCTTCCGGTTTCAAATGAGGGAATCGGATTTTATAGGAGAAACAGCCATGACGTAATCGATATGTATGATTGCCTTCTTCAAAGCACAGATACAAAGAAAATTATTGATTCCATCAGAAAATGGATGTGTGAATATGATATAGAGCCGTATGACGAGAAAGAGAAGTCAGGCAATATTCGGCATATATATACAAGAAGCTGTGACGGCGGTATTATGGTTGTAATTGTTACAAAAGAAGACGAGCTGCCGAATAAAAAAGAGCTTATTTCTGCGATTTCTGATACTAAGCTTAAAATTTCCGGGATAATTCAAAACATTAACACTCGTGACACCAATGTGGTTTTAGGCCGAAAAAATATTATTTTATGGGGACGGGAGTTTGTTTCAGACAAGCTCGATAAGCTGAATTTTGAAATATCTCCCAATTCTTTCTATCAGGTTAATAAGACTCAGATGCTTAAATTATACTCTGAGGCAAAGCGTATGGCAGGTCTGACCGGTCACGAAATGCTTTGGGATGTGTATTGTGGAATAGGCACGATCGGCCAGTTTATGGCCGATAAATGCGGAAGGGTTGTCGGAATAGAAATAGTTCCCGAAGCGGTTGAAAACGCAAGAGAAAATTCAAGGCTTAATAATATCAAAAATGCTGAATATTATTGCGGAGCGGCCGAAAAACTTGCGCCCGTACTTGTGGGGGAAGGTTTGAAACCGGATGTTGTGGTTTTAGACCCGCCGCGTAGGGGTTGTGACGAAAGGCTTCTTAACACAATTATAAAAGTCAAGCCAAAACGCATTGTGTATATTTCATGTAAACCGTCAACCCTCGCACGCGATTTAAAATATCTTAATTCAAACGGCTATACGCCGCAGAAGATCGTTCCCGTTGATATGTTTCCGCGAACGTGCCATGTGGAGACGGTAGTACTGCTTTCCCACAAAAAGCCAGACGGACATATCAACG
>CAJKNM010000082.1 GCA_905201285.1 uncultured Eubacteriales bacterium
TCTTTCCGAACTTCATAGTCTGCCGGACTGTTCCGTCACTGAATCTCAATTCTATACCGTCAGAGCAATCAACAAAAGTAACAAGCGATACATCAAAATCATTTTTCTCGCACAGATACAATTTATCAAAAACGCTGTCGTTTGAACTCTTAAATTCAGCGGGTTTGTTATACCTATCCGCATAGTCCTTAAGCTCTGCTTCCGTAACATCACTTGCCCCGAAAAGCTTATCCGACAGTTCATATAAATAATTCAATTCCGCCTGTGTGTCCTCCGAATACGCCTGTACGGCAAGAACCATATTTTTTGACGGCAAGGCCACACTCAGCTGACCGAACGCACCGTCACCTCTGAAACCCTCGGCGGCATTTCTCCAAAACTGAAAGCCATAGCCTGCCGCCCAATCGGGCGCCGCATCCGAATTATTCTTCGACCACGTTTTAACGGCCGCACTTGTCCAATCCTTTGAAAGAATTCTTTTTCCGTTATACACACCTTTGTTTAGATAAAGAAAGCCGAGCTTTGCCATATCCTCAGCCGAAGCATAGAAGCCAAGCGCCGCCTGTGAATTTCCGTCGGCAAACGAATCCCAATGCGTATTCGTTATTTCAAGCGGCTCAAACAGCCTTATTGAAAGGAAATCAAACATTGACATATTTGTAAACCTTCTGACTGTTTCAGACAAAATATATGTCGCGGCGTTGTTATACACAAAATGCGTACCCGGCTCATTTTCGGGTTCAAAGCTTAAAAATTTGCGGACGGGGTCATTGCTCCTACAGATATTATAAAGCAGGCACGCATTATGCCCCGTATTCATCGATAAAAGATGCTTAATCCGCATTTTTGACAGATCCCGGCCGATTTTTTCAGGGCATTTATCCTTAAAAATATCCACAATCCTGTCCTCGATACTAATTATCCCATCATCAACCAAAAAACCTGCCGCGGTTGCCGAAAAACTCTTACTGAGTGAATAAATATGCTGTTTGTAATCAAACGAATACGGAAGCGGCGCAAGCTTCAGCTTTACCTCGCCGTTATGTATAACAGCAAGCGAATGTATATCTGTTTTGCTTTTTTTACACGAATCCATAAATTCCGCAACAGCCCCGAAATTTATTCCGCTTGCCGCATAAAGCGTGCTTTGTTCAGCCATTTTTATCACCGCCTTATAATTATTCGGCGTTCTGTGTTATTGAGCCTTATTTCTATTCATAAAATGTTTAATAATTATCTTTATCCTTCTTCTCACAAGGAAGATTGCGATTCCTGCCGCCACTGCTGCCGCTATACATATCACTATAAGCAATACCGAAGCCTTAGTCGGGGTATAAAGTATACAATATGTTGCCTCTGTGCCGGGCATATCAAGCTTTATATACTTTCCGCGCGACTTAGCCGAAATTTTCTCCCAGCCGTTGTCGGTCTTTTGCCAAACTGTATATTTTGCCTTTTCCTCATTCAGAAGTCTGATAGGGACGCTCTCGCCATCACCTATTTCAGCGTTGTTAAGCGTTACCGTCCACACAACCACACTCTCCTCCAGCTTTGGCTGTGCGGCGGGCTCATCATCTGAATTCTGGACATGAAGCGTCGCCTTATCCGTAAACCTTCCCCCTGCAAGACCGAGAGAAAGCGTTCCGTGTTCATTTGTTTCAATACTTGAAAGCGTTGTTATCCAATGTTTATACTCGGCATCAAGCTCTATATCACAATCCACATATTCAGTCGGAAATTCCGGCCATACGCCGAAGCAATCCTTTGTCGGCGGAATATCCGGGCATTTTATCATAGCCGTCGGCTTTCCGTACTCAACCTCGCGCGTTTCAAGAACCTCACCGTTTGCAACAAACTTAACTGTAAACCCTTTGAATCTCAAAGGCAACTCCGAAATAGCCGAAAGATTTTCATATGTGATTGGCTCGGCGTGCTTTGAATAACTTATCGAGTCTATTCCTCCAACTTCTTTATTAATAAAGAAACTGCTTCTGACCCCGTCGTTATCCTTCGCCTCACCCGCAATAGCTCCGAGGGCTTCGCTTCCCTTAACATCGCTTATGCTGTAGCAAAGCGAAATTACGTCTGACCTGCCGGCTATACCGCCTATACTCCGCTCTCCCTCAACCGTACTCTTTGAGTAGCTCTTTCGAATTGAAGAATTACCATAGCCGGCTATACCGCCGACATAGCCTCCGTTATCGCTCTTTACCTGGGAATAATTTTCACAGTTATAAATTGTTCCCAAATCCATACGTCCGCAGACGCCGCCGATGTCATCCTTCTTTCCGGTTATGCTTCCGTTATTTATACACTTCTGAAGAACAGCCTTTGTCTTATAGGTAAAGTTCAGGGCATCGGGTTTTTCTATGTCCTCCTCCGGGTCGCTTGAATAGTCTATCGCCATTGTTCCGGCTATACCTCCCACATTCCTGTCGGCCTCAATCGGCGCATAGTTGGTACAGCTGTCAATCTTCCCCTGTTTAGTGCTGTTTATATCCTCATCCGAAACATCGGTGATAAGCTCTGACACAGAAAAATCCGAGGCTCTGTCGTCAAGCTGCTTTGCTTCATCAGTGAAAAGCCTTAAAATCACGTTAATCTGTTCGCTTATCTTGTTGATATGCGAGGTCATACGGTCACCGCCGTTTTTAACCGTGTCCTCTATCTTTCCGACCTCATCGGAAATTTGGCTTAGACTGTCGAAAAGACCGTCGCTTGACATATGATACTCGTCATTCAGTTTAACAAAGTTTATCGGTCCCGCATCTGTTATTCTTTTCAATGTGTCTGAAACATCCTGAGAAATACTTCCCATATCATCCGCAACTTCCGAAAGCGTCTTTGAGCCGTCGCTCAGTTTATCGCAGATTTTATCAATCTTATCGCTCTCGTCATCAATATATTCTTTTAATGTGTCGTGTGAAGCGGTCAAAGCGTTACTGATATATCCGACTCCGCGGCTCAGCTTTTTCATTGCAGCTGCAATTTCATCACACGCATCGCGCATATAGCCTATTCCGTCGCTTATGTTGTCAAAGCTTATATGAACATTTGATATAATTGTCTTTATCGACTTATCAACAGTATCGCCGGCCGCCAATGAGCTTTGGACCGCCGCGGCAATCTCACTCAAACCGAGCATAATCTGCTGCCTTGCCTGATCATCCATCCAGAAATTCGGATTCTGTGATATAATCTCGGCTATCTTATTAATCGCGGCGTTTGCTTCCTGCTTTGACTTTGAAAGCTGAGCCATGGCTGCATCTAAATCCGAAAGCGCCTTTTTTATTCCATCATAATCTCTTATGACAATCGCGTCCTGAAGCCTTGAAAGCGCCTTTGAAGCATATTTAGACGCATCGGACAGACCTCTGCTTGCAACAGCAATATCACTGAGTCCCTTTTGCATCTCGTCATATGCTTCATCAAGGTCGGGACGTGTTATCTCTATCATATCAATAGCAGCGGTAATATCATCAACCGCCGATTTTGTTTTGCCGCTGACCTCGCTCAGCTTATCGAATACCCCGCGCATATCGTCCGCCGCATCGGTAAGCACCGCCGCCTTTGCGTTTATCTCAGCGACATTGTCATTTATGAAGCCCGTTACATCATTTTCGATATAATCAGACAGGCTGTCCATCATCTCTTTGGCGTTATCTCTTGCGCTTCCCGTTGAGCCGGACAGCTTCTTAAGCTGAGCCGAAACGTCATTGTTTGTCATATCGGCATCGTTGGTAAAATTGTTCACCATATTCTGAAGCTTATCAAGCTCTGAATCAAGATTCTTAAGTGCGGATTCAGTCACATCAAGCAGGATATACGGCTCTGCCTGACCGACAATTCCGCCGACATCCTTTCTTCCGAAAACCGAACCGTGGTTTTCACAGCCGATTATATATCCCGACTGTCTTCCGGCGATTCCGCCGACATTATAACCCATATGCTGATAGCCTACATTGCCATAGTTCTTACAGCCTTGAATTACACCGTCGGTAAAGCCGACAATTCCGCCTGTGTCGGTGTATGACGGCAGAAGTGACTCTTCACCTTTGTCCTCGGTCTTTTTTGTTTCAACATTTTCGAGCGCCGAATTAATATCAACATCTATATTTGAAAGGTCATTCTTTTTTGTATATTCAGAGTTATTAACATTTCCGCTGTTTGAACAGTTTTGAATCAAGCCCTCATTCTTGCCCGCAACACCTCCGGCAAGCTTTTCGCCTGTGACCGCGGTTGAGGACGTGCTGTATAAAATTTGACCGTTTTCGTTATTGACGCCCGCGATACCTCCAACCGTCGAACCTCCGCTGACTGTACCCTCAAATTCACAGCCTGAGATTATGCCGGAATTACTTCCGGCGATACCGCCGATAAAATTCTTGCTTCCGCCCGGCTGAACCGACCCCGAAACGTGAAGGTCATTGACCCTTCCTCCATCCTGGATATATCTGAAAAATCCGATATTTGACCCGGAATCACTGAATGAATATCCCGAAATTTTATGCCCGTTGCCCTCAAATGTTCCGCCAAACGTAGGAATCGCCTTAAAATCCTTGCCCTTTAAGTCAATATCATCGGCGAGGACTATTTTCTTTCCCTGTGACCAGGTGTCAAGCGTACAATTTCTCGCAAGAAGAATCAAATCATCCGCCGATGAAACTATCACCGTATTATCATCTGCCGATACAATCGGAAGAATAACTGTCATCAGCATAATTATCAAAAGAATATAAGAAGTTATCCTAAGCTTTCTCATTGCTGTCTTCCTCCTTATTTTCGGTTTTGGTATCGGATGTATCATCGCTTTCGCCTTGTGAGGAATCATCTTTCAAATTTCCTCCGACAACATTCACATCCACACTTCCGTCCACCGTTCCGTGGAAGGTGCCCTCAACACGACCGTTTATATATCCGTGAATTCGTCCGTCAACCGCGGTCTTTCCGTTGTTTTTAAAGTTCTTGACCGGAATAGCAACCTTAAACGATGTCTTTTCTATTATAGTATTACCCAGCATAAGCAGCTGCGGCAGGATTCCCATAACGAGTATTATCGAAATCAAGGTACCTCTGCCGAGGCTCAGTCCTATTGATGAGATTGCCGCATCGGACGACATAAGAGCAATGATAAAGCCTGCCGCCGCCAAAATCGTACCCGAAGTAAGAATCGTCGGGAAGGCAAGAGAAATTGCCTTTATGACCGCCTGTTTGGGCGGCATTACATCCTTTAGCTGTGTAAACCTGTTGGTTATAACTATGGCATAGTCGATGTTTGCACCCATCTGAATCGAACTTACAACCAGATAACTCAAAAAGAACATCGGCTTGCTCTCTATGAACGGGAACGAAAAGTTCATCCATACGCTTCCCTGAATAACCAAAATCAATATTATGGGTATTCCCGCCGAACAGAATGTAAACAGAAGAACCAGCATTACAAAGAGAACCGATAATATACTGATTAATATGTTATCCTGGCCGAAGGTAGACGACAGATCAAAGTCACTGGTCGAATTTCCGACAAGAAGAACATCGTCACCGTAATACTTCTTAGCCTCTGAACGAAGTGTGTCCAAAAATTCAAATGTTTCGCTGCTCTCCTCGGGAAGGTTAAGATCTAACACGATTCGGCTGTAATGCTCACCCAAGAGCTGTTTTTTACCGTCCGAAAGCTTATCATTTATCTCGTTTATCTTATCCTCCATCTCCTGATCCAGCGAAATCGTATGGTTCTGAACCTCGTCATACACAAAATCGAACATATTAATCAGCGGAACGCCGTATTCATCGATTCCGCCTATGACCTTTCCTACATTCTCCTTTTCAACCGCGTATGCCGAATATAAAAGACGCACGAGTTCTATATCCACATCGATAAGCTCCGAAAACTGCCGCGGGGTAAGCCGATCGGCAAGGGTATACCCGTCAAGCGCCTCGGTATTGGCGAGGCCCGTTATCGTATCAATTTCTTTATACTGACCGAGGTCGTTTATTAGTTCCTTCTCTTTATCATAATCACCGGTCGGCACAAGAACAGCTAAAATATTACTGCTTTTAAACGTATCGGTAATCATCTCATCCGCAATCTGAGAATCATTCTTTGCAAAGGTCGAAAGAAGGCTGTAGCTGTAAGCATAAGGGCAGTTATTGGCTAAGAAAAACGACCCAACCAACAAAACCGCAAATATAATAGGTGTAATATATCTGAGCTTAACCACTATCTTGCCCCAATGATTAATTTCGGGAACAAAGTTTTTGTGATGTGTCTTGTCTATAAGACTGCTGAACGACATAAGAAGCCCCGGCATAAGTGTAAACACAGTCAGGATACTCAAAAATATTGCCTTGATAAGCACAACACCCATATCATAGCCGATTTTGAAGTGCATAAACGTCATCGCCATCAGACCCGAAAGAGTGGTCAAACAGCTTCCCGATATCTCGGGAATCGCCTGAGTCAGAGCCGAAATCACGGCTTCTCTCGGTTCCTTTGTTTCTCTTTCTTCTGTATAGCGGTGGCACAGAATTATGGCATAGTCAATCGCCAGCGCCAGCTGAAGCACCACCGCAACGGAGTTTGAAACAAATGAGATTGTTCCCATCATAAAGTTTGTTCCTTTATTCAAAAGAGCCGCCGCAATAAATGTCAAAAGCAGGGTTGGTATCTCCATATACGTTCTCGATGTTAAAAACAAAACCGAAACTATAATGATACAAACGATTACCATAACCCTTGAAATTTCCTTTGCAATGGTATTCGCCTTGGTATCACCGAGCTCCGCCGAAACGTATGTATCATATTCAGACAGCATATCTTTTGCCGATTCAAGCGCAGTCTCGCTTATCGCATCGGTGTTGCTTCCGTCAAATGTAATCGAAAACAATGCCGAAGAATCGGAATAATGCTTCTGGGAATCGTCAAAGTCAACCTCTTTTATTCCGTCAACGTCCGTCAGCTTTTCCGAAAGCTCTTTCGCCCGGTCATATGAAATATTATCAACCATTATCTTAGCTGTTGCATAGGTAGTAAATTCATCGTCCATAATGGTAAGTCCGCGCCGTGTTTCGGTGTCGTCCGCCAGATAATCCGTCAGAGTATTATCAACCTTAACCCAGTTTGAAGAAAACAAACAGAATATTATCGCTATTATGTATATCAGATAAAACGCCTTTCGTTTATCTACAATAAAT
>CAJKNM010000083.1 GCA_905201285.1 uncultured Eubacteriales bacterium
ATTTATACAACATAAATTTCACTTCCTCACAATGGCAAAGTTAAATCATTGATTTGTTTCCATCAGTCAAGTTTTAGAATCATTTCAAGAATCCGTTTAACACACGTTTCAATCTCCGCGCGCGATATTTCTCCTTCTTTAAGCGCCGTCATAACCTTGTCAGGTTGCCCGTAAGGCATCTTCATATCGTTTCCCGCTTTAAGCTCTGCCGATTGTGTCGCGTGATTTTCCCAATCGGTGGTCACCATTCCTTTAAAGCCCCACTCGCCTCTTAAAATACCCATAATTGTATCATAGTTTTCAGACGCTCTCACTCCGTTAACTATATTATATGAAGTCATTACTGTCCACGGCTGTGACTGCTTTACGCATATCTCAAAGCCTCTTAAGTAAATCTCACGCAGCGCCCTCTCTGAGAGAATCGAATCCGACTCCATTCTGTTTACCTCTTTGTTATTGGCACAAAAATGTTTTGCGGAAGCCGCAATATGTTGCGACTGGATTCCGTTAACCTTTGCTGCCGCCATCTGACCCGCAATCAGCGGATCTTCCGAAAAATATTCAAAATTTCTTCCGCACAGCGGATTTCTGTGTATGTTAAGCGCAGGGGTAAGCCATATACCTATGTTATTTTCTTTTACCTCTTTCGCTCCCGTTTCTCCGATTTTGTACATTAAATCGGGGTTCCACGCACAAGCAATCATTGTTGCGCACGGAAAAGCTGTGGTATTTACACCAACATTTTTGTTTATACGCAGTCCTGCCGGTCCGTCTGCCGTCATAACATTAGGAACTCCAAATTCTTTAAGGTCGCCCATTCCGCACGTATTTGCAACACCTGTGCAGGGCTTTCCGCAAGTCAGGGCTATAAGCTGCTCATCGGTAAGCTGAGCTACAAATTCACCAAGTGTCACCTTTCCGTTTGCAACGTCTGCAAGCATAGCCTTTTCCTTCGGCGGATTTTCGTTGTTTGGCTCAAAATTATTTTCAAATTCATTGCTTGTCTGCTGTTCAAGTTTTTCAAAGCTTCCGTCAGACAACATTCTCTTTTCAAGTCTTGACGGTGCACATCTGCAGTTAAGCTGCTCCACGATTATGTCATCATCCGTCTTATACTCAAATTCCGCTTTTATCGTATTTCTCACGGAATTTCCGACATAGAATTTGTATATACCTTTTTCCAGAACATATGCCGACTTTTTTATCTTCCCTGTATCATCATAACTTGCCATATCCGCAATTTTAAATTCAGCAAATACGTACTTTCTGTCTCCCGGCTCGATTAACGGTGTCTTGACAAATGTCGCAAGCTCTAAAGCAGGCTTGCCGAGCTTTCCCTGCGGTGCGCTGAAATAAACCTGAACAACCTCCCTGCCGCATACCTTGCCTGAGTTAATCACATCGGCTGATACCTTTATTTTATCATCGTCTTTATATACACTAATATTTTTTATATCAAATGTAGTATATGAAAGGCCGAATCCAAACGGATAATTTACTCTTCCCTTCGCCTTTTCTACCGTTTCAAAATAACGGTAGCCCACATAAATATCCTCATAGTATTTAACATAATCTTTTGATTCTTCAAAGCTCTCTGACGAGGGATAATCCGAAAACTTCTTCGCAAATGTATCGACCAGCTTACCCGATGGGTTTACGTCTCCGCAAAGAATGTCAGCGGTTGCAAGTCCGCCTTCCATTCCTCCCTGCCACGCATATAAAACCGAGGATACCTTATCATTTGAATGATACCACTCGGTATCGGTCTGTGCTCCGGCATTTATAACAGCAATTACATTTTTAAAATTGTTTATAACTGTATTTACCATTTCTTCTTCCCGATGGCTCAGATAAAAGTCACCGTCATACGGCTCTCCCTTTCTGTCTCTCGCCTCGCGCGAGAATCTGCATATTGTTATTATTGCCGTATCTGTATATGCTTTTGCTCCTTCAAGCATTTCTTTCGGTATAATCGGTTCTTCAGTCTCTCCTATTTCCGTTCCGTTTACATATTGTTTTTCCGTCTCGGTTTTGTAAAAATCAATCAAACCGTCATACAAGCTTATTTTACCCTCATTATGCTTGATTTTAAGACCGTCATATATATTTCTGACATACTTGGTGTTTACTTCTCCGCTTCCCCCGCCGCCTTTAACATAGTCATACTGCGCCTTTCCGAAGACTGCTACTCTTGTCCCGCGCTTAAGCGGTAACAGTCCGTTTTCATTTTTAAGCAGAACCGTTCCCTCAGCAGCGGCTCTTCTCGATAACTCTATATGTTCAAGGCAGCCCGTAACGCGTCTTCCGTCTTCACCTATAGGAAGGCACGGTGTGTAATTAAATCTTGCCCATCTGTCCATTTTACTTATCTTATCCTTTCCTTTTATATTAATTTGTATATAAACCCCCTATTTATATTTACTAATCATAAATTCTTTCATAAACCGGAATTTTTTCGGTTTTTATATCAAACCGGCCCGAATCCACCTTTTCTTTTGTATAAAAATCAACCCAACTGCCATCAGGAAGATATACACTTCTTTCGGTATCGCCCACCATAATCGGTGCAACAATTAAATCATCACAAAATATATATTCATCATCTATGAAATAAGTTTCTCTGTCGTTTGTATAATCCGCCACTAAAGCCCGTATCGGCGGTTTACCGGTCTTTTTATATTCATCAAACGCCTTTTTAAGTTTAGGAACAAGCGCTTTCCTTATTTTAAACAATTCCTTAACCTCTTCATCACAATCAAAATCCTTCCACGGAACCTCCGGACAATACCACGCATTTATGACGCATTGAACCGAAAATACCGTTGTTTGAAGTCTTCTTAAAAACTCATCACGATTCTTAGCATCACGAAGTTCGGGGGTCCATAAAATTCCTGAAAATCCCGAATTAACCACGCCGCGTATAAAGTCACGATGGTCGTACAAATCGCTGTAAAGCACAAATGGATATGACGCAGAAAGAGCCCCCGCACTCCTGACCTCTGACAATGTCTTGTTTTCTCCGAGTGCCTCAAGTATGGTTTGCATATAAAGAACACCAAACATCTGATGATACTGCTCGCCATCCATTCCCGACGGAAATTCCGAACAGTTTGGGAAACTCCAGCAGCTTACATAATCGCTGCTGTCGCACTCATCAAGTTTAAAACCGTCTATGCCTCGTTCCACAAGATACTTTTTATGATAATCCGCAAAAATCCTTCTGCCGTTTTTAGTCGCAAAATCGGGCACAAGCCCCTTCCACACTTCAAACTCACCGCTGTATGGCATAATTTCATTATAAAACGGTGCAGACGATCCTGTAAATGCGTGTTCCCATAAGTTTATATGATAGTTTTTGTCTCTAAGATATTTTATAAGTCCGTCAGGGTCAGGGAATCGAACGCTATCCCACACATAAGAACAGGAGTAGCTGTGCGTCTGCCACCCCGGTTCTAATCCCAAAATATCTACATTATAATTATTCTCTCGGAAATAATCAGCAAGCTCTTTAACCTTATCCTGATTATAATCAGCATATACGCGATACAAAACGCCCAATCCCCATTCGGGCACATCACATCCCCCGCCTGAAAACATATTATACTGTGATACAACATCTAAAATATTCTTCCCCTCAAATATATATACATCAATTCCTTTAGCTGCAGGAATCTCAACAAGCATCGTACTCTTCTCGTCTTGCTCTCTTACCTCATATATATCCTCGGTATTAAGTCCGACCGTTCCTCTTTCTGTACTTTTTCTTCTCTTCTTTCGGCTATAACCGCAATATGCCTCGATGTACCGAGCGGTATCGAAATACATTCCGTATCCCTTTGTCGTCACAAAAAATGGTACGGGGGCGTGCGAGTCCCCCGTATTTGCAACCGGATCAGAATTTGTTCTTAGACACAGCTTGCGTCCCTTATGGTCAAAGCCTTTAAGCTGAAGTCCAAACCCGTATATCTCTTCACCACTCTCTAAAGGAAGTTCTACAAGGCACCCCCTGGCGGTTATTTTAAACTTCAACTTTTTACAATCATATTTTATATCTGTTTCAATATAGTTTAGGCCTTTGCAAAACACCGATGGCACAAATTTTTCCGGTGTGCCAAATCTAATTTTTTTCATATTTTGTCCCTTTCTTGTATCTCATTCATTCTAAACTGTCAAAGACTGCGGTATTCATAACATACTTTGAACCATAGTTCCTGCAAAAAGTATTGCATTTATTTTCTGTATACCGCTATTCCCCGCAATGTACTTTCAGTCATATCCAAGAACAAATAATCGCCCGCCTGAATCTCAGCAAATGTACCCTTTACAATCTTATTTCTTGTGGTATCAACAAACGTTACTATCTTGTCAGAAGTAACTTCCACAATTCTGTTCCACTCATATGGCGCTCCTTTTTTTGCATTAAATATCATGCCGTTCTTCGTTTTCTGTATTACCTTTCCGAAGGCGCATAAGTACTCGCCGCAAAATCTATCCTCGGTTACTCCGTGATGATTTCCACCCGTATCATATGTTCCTCTCGGTTTAAGAACATTAGTTTTCTCATCATACATATCTGAATCCACATCACTTGCATACTCAAACATTTGATCATCAAAGCTCTTTGTTTCATCATATACAAAGTATGTTCTGAAAGCCGTAATGTAATCACGTCTGAAAGGTCCGGGTTTAACTATCATTCCGGGTTTTAAATCAGCCATTGTTTTTACATTTTCCCAAGCTGTAAGGTCAAGATCATAGTTTGCCTTTGTATATTTTTTAAACAAGTTGGCGTCGCTGTCCCACGAAGCGTTCAATACGTTTGTACCCATATCGTCAAGCGGGTACTGCATCCAGTTTACACTATATGTTGAACTTAAGTTTTCAACAAAGACACTCGGTATTGCCTGTTCACTGTATTCATCATAAATAGTTGATGCTTCCTGAACCATAGTTGCTCCTGCTGCATCGTGAATATATTCATTTTTAAGATCACCGCTCACTTTTACAGCCGCGCCCACAACCATATCAGAACTTACATCATAAAGATTAAGGCTGAATCTTCCATAACCGCCCGGCATGGTCCTGCTCACGCTAAAAAGCTCATCACCGTACAAATCTCTGTAATACCGGCTGGGTATATAAAACAAATATGTATCCGTTGCGCTGAATAAATACTTGCTCGCAAAAATTTTCCCGCCCGTGTTATAGAGAGAGTACTTACCGCCGCCCGTATTTCCGTTTTCTATATAATAGTCATAGTGATTTAAGTTTTTCTGGAAGCTTGAATCCCCTATATTTTTGTGAGCACCAACTCCCATATTACTTTCATCTGCCGTTTGAATATCGACTATCTCATCCTCTTTATTAAGTCTATACTTTATGAGCTGTTCTTTGACCTTGTCATCTTTGTAAAGTTTAGACTTTGACATCATCTGCTCTGCATCCGTTTTTACGCCGTCAAGATTTATCCTATCAGCAGTCTTGCAGATTACCATTTTATCATCCTGCGTGAACATTTTTATCTTCAGGTCTCCAAAGCCCTCTTTTTTCATCCCTATAAGCCATGCATACTTATATTGCACAGAGCTTGTCTCTGCATCAATTACTCTGCCTAACGGATCAAGATAAACAAGCACGTTTGAACCAAACTCAAAGGGAAACTTACCGTTATTTAAAAAAGAGTATATCTTGCTCATCTTAAATGTTTTATCACCGATTTTGTATTCTTCCTTATCTGCATAATAATTTGAGTATTCACCCTCATATCTAATATCATCATAGACAATAATCTCGGTTACAACATTAGAATCCTTCTTTGTAAGGACAGATATGTTTCCGCTCACTTTTATATCATCATAGGTTAGCGGATTTCCGTTTACATCTCTTATTCCGTGATATTTTTCCTCTCTTAACAACTCGTTTATGTCATAAACGTTACCTAATCTATCGGCAAGCGTATATTCATAATTTGATTTACTGAGCGGCTTAAAGCTGGTGTACTCTTTTTTCAAAACAACATCATAGCTTCCGTCGCCATCGTTATCGATAAGTTTTATAGTACCGTTTTCTATTTGATAAAAATCCGAAGAATATGAAGTAACCGGCGCATAGTTATATATAAGGTCTGCATATCTGTCAATGGAGAGTGTCTTCTTTTTGTCCTTATCGTCATAATATACAAAGCTCTGCTTTGAACTACTTTCCGCAAGGTCAGACGAATTATCAAAATCCATCATCTTATTTCTGGTTTTATCGACACTGAGCGACACAATTTTATTGTCCCTATCCACATATGCGATAACGTAAAAGCCAAGATACTCATCGCTGTTTTTTGTATCTTTAATTTCATAGTCCGTTTGTTCTATTCTTATTTTATTATCGCCCGCACCGCCGAGGCCGTTTAAAGCAGTATAAGAATTTGCCTTAACAACTCCCTTGACTTCGGTCAGTTTAAGAAATGAATTAAGAAGCGTTGAACCTTTTTCAATTTTATATGACGAGCCGTTAAACGAAACAAGCGAAACAGTTAAAGTGTTATATGCCAGCTTTAAAAACTGCTCGGCAGTCAATTTCTTCTTAGCCGCATTATAATCCACACCGTCAAGAAAACCGTAGCGTGACGCAATGCGATAATAGTCTGCCTCGGTTCCTCCGTTTTCCTTAACAAAATATGTATATCCGGCTAAATCCATCATCGAAATTAAGGCTTCTTTAAAGCTAAGCGTCTTCTTTTCGCTGTCGCTGTCCGTAAAATACTTATTGTAAAGCGCATCTCCGCCGCTGCTCAACTTGATAAACTCTTTAAGGGCAGCACGCTTAAGGCTTTCGTTCGGATAATAGTGTTCAATAAGGCCTAAATCCATAAAAAATTTTATATCGCTGTCAATATTATTTTTTCCTATTTCATAAAATATCTCACCATCTGATTCCGCCTGTCCGTGTTCAT
>CAJKNM010000084.1 GCA_905201285.1 uncultured Eubacteriales bacterium
CCTGATTCCGCCATGCCCACCGGGCGGCAAAGGAATGAAATTTTTCGCGTTTTTATAATACCTTGCTGAAAATAACTTTTTGACACGATTGTTTTTTTAAGTAAATTCAAAGCTTAACATAGAATTAACATAGAATGGCTTTCAGAATTAACATTGAATAAGGTATAATCGGCTTTGTAAATGATAAAAAAATAATTTAGGAGAGTGATTATGATGAAAATGAAGTTAAAGAAAATCATAGCAACGGTAACATCAGCATTATTGGTAACGGGGGCGCTTGCAGGCTGTGGAAGCACCGAACAGGCGGCATCGGGAAGCAAGGCGGATTCAAGTGCTCAGACGCAGGGACAGGCCACAGTATCAACCGACGGTTCAACCTCGATGGAAAAGGTTATCGGATATTTAAGCGAAGCATATATGGAGGACAATAAAAACGTAAAGGTTACATACAATCCGACCGGTTCGGGTTCGGGAATCCAGGCGGTATCAGAGGGCAGATGCGACATCGGTCTTTCGAGCCGTGACTTAAAGGATGAAGAAAAGCAGACACTTGAAGGAACGGTTATAGCGATAGACGGTATCGCAATCATAGTAAACCCCCAGAACAGTGTTGAGAATCTGACGGTTGACCAGATTGCAAAAATCTACACCGGTGAGGTTACCAACTGGAAGGATGTCGGCGGCTCAGACGGTCCTATAGTTCTGATAGGCAGAGAGGCGGCGTCGGGCACAAGAGACGGCTTTGAGTCAATCACAAAGACAAAGGATAAGTGCAAGTACAATCAGGAACTTACCTCGACAGGCGACGTTATTCAGACTGTTGCAAGCAACCCGAATGCAATCGGATATGCTTCACTTGCGGCAGTTAAGGACACAATCAAGGTGCTCAAAGTTGAGAATGTAACACCTTCAAAAGAGACAATTCAGGACAAGTCATATAAGATTCAGAGAGACTTTGTATTCGTAACAAAGAAAGACGCTAAACTCAGCGCAGACGCTCAGAAGTTCTTTGACTATGCAACAAGCAAGGAAGCTGACGACTTAATTGAAAAGGCGGGAGCAATCCCTGTCATAAGATAAGGAATGAGAAATCTATGAATGACGCAATCAATTCAGCAATGAACAATTCAATCAAGGGTGCGGCCTCGCCGGCCGCCGGCGCAGGGCGCAAAGCGGCGGGAGGAGCAAAGCTTCTTGAAAAGATAATGAATGTTATTTTTACGATATGCGGACTTACGGCGCTCGCCTTTGTAATAGTTATAACAGTATTCCTGCTTGTATCGGGAATACCGGCTATAGGTCAGATAGGACTGTTTAAGTTCCTGCTCGGCCAGGAATGGCGGCCGACCGCAGCAGAACCCCTTTATGGAATACTTCCGTTCATCTCATCATCTGTTTTCGGCACCTTTGGGGCAATAATAATCGGTGTTCCTATCGGACTTTTATGCGCAATATACATATCTAAATTTGCACCGAGAGGAATAGGGGCGGTTGTACGTGATGCGGTTCAGCTTTTGGCGGGTATTCCGTCGGTTGTGTACGGCCTTGTCGGAATGATTATTATAGTTCCGCTTGTGCGTGAGACGTTTAACCTTCCCGACGGCGCAAACCTCTTTTCTGCGATAATCGTGCTTTCAATAATGATATTGCCGTCGGTTATAAGCGTTTCTGAGACAGCGATAAAGGCTGTTCCGAAGGAATACGAGGAAGGCTCACTCGCCCTCGGCGCAACAAAGACGGAAACTGTGTTTAAGATTGTTGTTCCCGCCGCAAAGAGCGGAATCCTTGCTTCGGTTGTTCTCGGTATAGGAAGGGCGATAGGCGAGGCGATGGCGGTAATGATGGTATCGGGTAACGCGGCGAATATGCCTAAGCTGTTCGGAAGCGTCCGCTTCCTGACTACGGCGGTTGCGTCAGAAATGTCATATTCGTCGGGACTTCAGAGAAAGGCACTTTTCTCAATCGCGTTGGTACTGTTTATATTCATCCTGCTTATAAATATGGTACTTAACTTTATTATAAAGAGAAAGAAGGATTGAGCTTATGCAAAACAAGATTTCAAACAAGCGCAAGGCGGCCGACCTCGTGAAAAATGTTTTAATGTATGCCGCAACAGGAATAATACTTCTCTTTATGGTATTTTTGATAGGTTATATATTATTCAGAGGTCTGCCGAATATCACGCTGAAGTTTTTAAGCACAAAGCCCAGTCTTGTGCGCGATACTGTCGGAATCCTTCCGAATATTTTAAATACGCTCTATATCGTGCTTATGACGATAATAGTTGTTCTTCCTATAGGCATAGGCTCGGCTGTATATCTTAATGAATACGCCAAGAACAAGAAACTTGTCAAGATGATAGAGCTTGCAACAGAAACCCTTGCGGGTATTCCTTCAATAATATACGGTCTTGTCGGAATGTTAATATTCGTACAATTCCTCTCTTTCGGAACAAGCCTTCTCGCCGGTGCGATGACGCTTGCTATTATGACACTTCCGACAATTATGCGTACAGTACAGGAAAGCCTTAAAACCGTTCCCGACAGCTACCGCGAGGGTGCACTCGGCCTCGGCTCGGGCAAGTGGCATATGATAAGAACTGTTGTTCTTCCGTCGTCAATCGACGGTATAGTGACAGGATGTATCCTGTCGATAGGCCGAATCGTCGGCGAGAGTGCGGCGCTTCTCTTCACCGCCGGAATGGCAAACGAGATAATCGGCTTTTTCAATGCGCCGATGCCCAATAATGCCGGCTCGACACTGACGGTTGCACTTTATATGTACGCAAAGGAACGCGGTGATTTTGACATCGCCTTTGCTATTGCCGCAATTTTGCTGGTACTGACTTTAATAATAAACTTAGCCGCGAAGCTTATGGCAGACAAATTGAAAAAAGGGGGAACAGGTAAATGAGCGAAACAGAGATAATGAAAGCGGAACACCTGAACCTGTGGTATGAGACAAACCATGCTCTAAAGGATATAAATATTCAGATACCTCAGCATAAAATTACCGCTTTAATCGGACCTTCCGGCTGTGGTAAGTCAACCTTTCTTAAAACCCTGAATCGTATGAATGATTTGGTTGAGGGATGCAGAATTGAGGGAAAGGTCACCCTCGGTGATATTGATATTTATAAGGATATTGACGTTACTGTATTAAGAAAGCGTGTCGGTATGGTATTCCAGAAGCCGAATCCATTCCCTATGAGTATTTATGATAACATCGCTTACGGCCCGCGTATTCACGGAATAAAGTCAAAAATCAAGCTTGACGAGATTGTTGAGCGTTCGCTTAAACAAGCGGTGATTTGGGACGAGTGTAAGGACAGACTTAAAAAAAGCGCATTGTCTATGAGCGGCGGTCAGCAGCAGAGACTTTGTATAGCGAGGGCTCTTGCGGTTGAGCCTGAGGTCCTTTTGATGGATGAGCCGACATCGGCGCTTGACCCGATTTCGACCTCAAAGATAGAGGATTTGGCCCTTGAACTTAAGGATAAATATACGATAGTTATGGTAACGCATAATATGCAGCAGGCAGTTCGTATTGCCGATAAGACGGCGTTCTTCCTGCTCGGTGAAATCGTTGAGTTTGACGAGACTGAAAAGATGTTCTCGAATCCTGCTGACAAGAGAACAGAGGACTATATAACAGGGAGGTTTGGTTGATGAGAAAGCATTACAACGAACAGCTGGCACAGCTCAATACCGAACTTATCACAATGGGCGCACTGTGCGAAGAAGCGATTTCGGGAGCGGCGAAGTATCTTATCGAGAACGACGAGTCGCTTAAGGAGAGAATTTTTGAGGCTGACTCAAAGATTGACCAGAAGGAAAGAGATATTGAAACACTTTGTATGAAACTTATTCTTCAGCAACAGCCGGTCGCAAGAGACCTAAGAGTGATTTCTTCGGCACTTAAAATGATTTCGGATATGGAGCGTATAGGTGACCAGGCATCGGATATAGCCGAGATTGTTTGCTTCGTAAATCAGAGCAGTATAGGAAGCAAGGTGCATATAGCCGATATGGCTCGTGCAACAATCAATATGGTGACAGACAGCGTGGAATCGTTTGTTAAAAACGATATTGACCTGGCATATGAAGTTATAAAACATGACGATGTTGTTGACGATTTGTTCATAAAGGTTAAAAATGAGCTGATTTCGGGCGTTAAAGAGGGCGCAAATGATGCGGAGGCGCTCATTGACCTTCTTATGATTGCTAAATATTTTGAGAGAATAGGCGACCATGCTGAAAATATTGCCGAATGGGTTATTTATTCAATGACAGGCAAGCACAAGACAATTAAAGATTGATACATCCCGGCCTTCCCCTTTCGGGGAGGGCTTTTACATAAAACTCTTGATTTTGTATACGGGATTTGTTATAATTTTGTTATAATTAAAAGAGTTTTGCTTTTTCGGAGGTAAAATATATGATTTATCTTGTTGAGGATGATGACAACATCAGAAAGCTGGTTAGCTATGCTCTGACAAAGGAAGGATATGAGGTAAAAGGCTTTGACCTTCCGCATAAGTTCTGGAGCGAGCTTGATGTGCCGAACACGGATTTAATTATGCTTGATATAATGCTTCCCGAAGAGGATGGATTATCTATTTTAAAGAAACTTCGCGCCGTTTCGGATACCGAAGAACTTCCCGTAATAATGCTTACAGCTAAGGACAGTGAATATGATAAGGTCACCGGACTTGATTTGGGTGCGGACGATTATATTTCAAAACCCTTCGGAATGACCGAACTTATAGCGAGAGTTAAGGCGCTTCTCAGGCGGACGCATCGGGTAAGAGGAAAAGTGAAGGTATATTCAATCGGGCCGCTTTATGTGAACCCCGAAAAACATATAATCAAAGTAAACGGCGAGGATGTTTCGCTGTCATATAAAGAGTATTCGCTCTTGTGTGTCTTGCTTGAAGCAGGCGGAAACGTGGTCTCGCGGGATGTTCTTCTCACGCGGGTATGGGGCGAGTGCTATGATGAGTCAAGAACCCTCGACGTACATATAAGAAAGCTTCGCGTCAAACTCGGCGAGGCAGGCGGCCTGATTAAGACAGTTAAAAATATCGGTTATAAAATCGGAGGCGGTGAAAATGACAAGTAAAATATTTCGGTCGGTTTTTTTTACCTCTGTTTTGACATTGCTGGCGAGCCTTGTTTTAGTTTTAGGCGTGCTTTTCGGTGCATTTGAAAATCAGATAGAGAAAGAACTTAAAAGCGAGGCCGGATATATCGCATATACCATCGAAAACGGAGATATGGATTTTTTTAACAGGTTTTCGGACTCGGGTAAAAGGGTGACGCTTATAGACCCAAACGGAGAGGTGATAGCAGACACCGAGGCGGACGCAGGCAAGATGGATAACCATTCCGACCGCGAGGAGGTCAAGGAGGCCTTAAAGGACGGAAGCGGAACAAACGTCAGATATTCAAAAACCCTGACGGAAAAGACGGTTTATTATGCTCAAAGACTGAGTAATGGAACGGTTCTTCGTGTTTCGACAACTCAATATACAATCATAACGATTATTCTCGGACTTCTTCAGCCGCTGATTTTTGTGCTTGTAATAGCAATGGCACTTTCGCTTTTCCTTTCTTCAAAGGTGTCAAAGCGGCTTGTTAAGCCGATTAATTCAATAGATTTGGATAATCCCGAGAACTGTGATACCTATGATGAGCTTTCACCGCTTCTTCATAAGATTATCAACCAGAATAGAACCATAGCAAGGCAGATAGAAAAAGCGCGCCAGGTTCAGGAGGAGTTCAGGCTGATAACAGAAAATATGAGCGAGGGTTTTTTGGTAATAGACAAGAACACGAAGATTTTGTCATACAACTCGGCGGCGCTTAAACTCCTTGACGCTGAAAAAGCCGAGGATAACGTTCTTACTCTTAACCGAACAAGCGGGTTTATCGATGCCGTGACAACCGCACTTGACGGAAGGAGAGCGGAAAACGCTATGCTTCACGGCGACAGAACATATAACCTGATTGCCAATCCTGTTTTTAACAGCGGTGAGGTTATCGGCGCGGTCATAGTTATAATCGATGTGACCGAAACGGCAAAGCGCGAAGCAATGAGACGTGAATTCACGGCGAATGTCTCACACGAATTAAAGACTCCGCTGACATCAATATCGGGGTTTGCCGAGCTGATGAAAGCGGGCGGAATACCCGAAGAAACGGTTGTGGATTTTTCCACTTCGATATACACCGAGGCGCAGAGACTTATTACCCTTGTCACGGATATTATAAAAATATCAGAGCTTGACGAGAAGAGCGACCGTCATGATTGGGAGAAGGTAAATCTTTATGAGCTTTCCCGGGATGTGATAAAGCGGCTTAAAATCAGCGCTGAAAAAAAGAATGTATCCTTTACCTTAAACGGCGGAGACGCTGAGGTTTATGGTGTTCGTCAGATTCTTGATGAGATGGTGTATAACCTCTGTGACAATGCGATAAAGTACAATAAGGAAGGCGGAAGGGTATCTGTTTCGGTAAAAGACAGCGATAAAGGGGTAACGCTTTCGGTAAGCGATACGGGAATAGGAATTCCACAGACTCAGCAAAGCAGAATATTTGAAAGATTTTATCGTGTGGATAAGAGCCGTTCAAAGGCAGAGGGCGGCACGGGTCTCGGGCTTTCTATAGTCAAGCATGGCGCAATATACCATAATGCCGAAATTTCGGTTGAAAGCGAGATAGGCAAGGGAACGAAAATGACAATTTTGTTCAAGAAATAAAAAATGATAAAAGGCTCGGGTTAGGCACCCGAGCCTTTGAGCGTGTCGATAAACTCCGATAAACGAAAAATTTCATT
>CAJKNM010000085.1 GCA_905201285.1 uncultured Eubacteriales bacterium
TAAATTTAATACAATTATATTTATTAATTATTTTAGTTTATTATGATTTATTTGTCAATAGAGGGGGATTAACAAAATTTTGCTTGATAAATTTTAAGTTATGTGATATTCTATAATTATATAAAGATACAAGGGATGATTCCGATAGATAATCAATACAGAACGATAGAAAATTACGGTACAGCAGAAACAGTTGAAAAAAGGTCAAGGTTCATCGCGCATGTCAGACCTGTTTCTTCCGAAACAGAGGCGCTTGAATATCTCAATTCCCTAAAGCAAAAATATTGGGATGCGCGGCACAATGTATACGCCTATATCATTCGTGAAAACAACATTGTCCGTTATAGCGATGACGGTGAGCCGGGCGGAACCGCCGGGCTTCCTGTGCTTGAAATTTTAAAGAGAGAAGGACTTTCGGACATAATAGTTGTTGTAACGAGATACTTCGGCGGAATCCTCCTCGGAACGGGCGGCCTTGTTCACGCATATTCAAAGGCGGCAAAGGCCGGCGTAGAAGCCGCCGGGATAGTTGATATGATTCTCTGTCGCTTAATAAAAATTAAATGCGACTATAATCTTATAGGAAAGGTTCAGTATGAAATAAATGCCTTCGGTGATGCCTTTTCAGGAGAGGTTCAATATGACGAGGCAGTCATACAATCTGTGTATGTTCCCACAGAAAAATCAGATATGTTTATTAATAAAATTACCGATAAAACCAACGCAAGGGTAGAAATCGAGCTTGGTGAAACAGTCTGGTTTGAAAAGAAATAACGGTGACTGGTTATGGAAAGGATAAAAAAGCTTTATCACGAAAGCTATTTGGCTTATTTAATAAATCTTATCAACGCCGAGTATCTTCCGGCGCTTAAAGAGATGTTCTTCAGCAGTCTGTTATGGAAAATATGTCTGTGGTTTTACACAGATGTGATGAATTCCAAAATATTCAGGCTCATTTTTGATATGGAATATATTTCAGAGATATGGTACAAGAGCTTTTTCTATAAAAGTATGACCTATGGCATTCGAAAGTTATCGTTTCGGCTTGACCGTTCAAGCTTCAAATTCAACAGTCTTTTTGTCGGCATATTTTTGGCATTTGTCCTGCTTATCCCGAATAATTATTGGAGTAATCTCGTGTGGATTCCTCTGTTTTGTGCCTTGGTTATTTTATTTTTGTCACATAATATGACAAACCGTGTAGGAACGGTTTTCGCCCTGGTGAACTTTATTATGATAATGTTTACCGTCCTTCTTGAGATTGCCTTTCCTTATAAAGCGGTTATAACGTTAATATATTTAATACTCAGCATTGATTTTTTCTTTCTGGTCTCTTTCTCAGTCAGAAATATCGAGAGCCTTGAACAAATAGAATTAATTCTATTTGTTACATCGGCCCTGCTTTGTGTAACCGGCTTCTGGCAAAATACGATAACCGGAAGAACCGCATCGGCTACCTTTCCCGACGGAGTCAGCTTCGGCGGGATATTGATACTTTTGTTTCCGTTTGTCTTTGTTTATCCTATGGAATTTAAGTCGGGTCTGAGACGCTCTCTGTACCTCGCCTTTATATTTATTTCGTTCTGGAACGTAATAAGCGCAACCCAATCAAAGGCGGCTTTTATCGGGTTTATTGTCGAGCTTGCCGTATTGCTTGCGACCGACATTAAGCTTGCGCCGTTTATCTTAATTTTGATGCCTTTCGGATTGTCCTCCGCTATAGAAAATTTCAGAAGGACGTGGGTGGAATCCACCTCATACGGAAACATTATTACGAACACGTTAAATATGTTCAGACAGCTGTGGAACTATGGCTTTGGCGTAAACAGCCGAAAGTTTATGTCGATATACAACTCGGTAGGCTCATCTTATGAGGACTTGAATTCAATGATAACGATTCCTTATGTAAAAATAAGCCCCATATACAAAAATATCGTTATTGAATTCGGCGCCGTTGTTATGTTCGGGTTTTTGTATTACATTCTGAGACTTGCTCATTCCGCGCTGACCCTGCTTTTTATCGGGGATAAAAAGTATAAACGATTCTTTGTCGCCGGGCTTTCTATGCTTATCGGCATATCCGTTTCGTCATTTTTTGAAAGCACGTTGTTTGCGCCGAGAACTCTCTTGGTTTATTGGGGTATGATAGGCTTGCTTCGCGCAATAAGAATTATGAGTTTAAGTGTATATTAGACTTGACAAAGCGGTGATTTTATGATATATTATAAAACGCAACGAAAAATATGCAAAAGTATGCTGCTGTGGCTCAGTTGGTAGAGCAGCTCACTCGTAATGAGCAGGTCGTGCGTTCAAGTCGCATCAGCAGCTCCATTAAAAGCCCGTTTTTACGGGCTTTTTTGTATGTTGAGTTAAGTAAACAACATCTTAATCAATGCCGCACATTCACGAATATATTCCATCGGCAGGCTTATTGGATTCGTCCTTGCGTGCAGATGATTTATGTCCCGGAAGCCTTTTTTATGTGCGGTTATATTTGAACGGAAAATATGATATGTGCTTGTGATAAAACACACGCTATAATGCCTTCCGCCGAATCGGTTTTCAAGAATACTTTTTGAATTTATAAAATTTTCCCTTGTGTTGCGCGAATTTTCTTCTTTTATAATTGAATTCTTATCAACTCCGGCGGAGACCAGATAACGTTCCATAGCCTCCGCTTCCGGAATCCTCTCCTGCGTGCCGAGACCACCGCTTACCACTATAACCGCATTCGGATTTTTCTCATGGTATTCTATCGCCTTATCAAGCCGAAGCGCAAGTGATGGAGATGGCTTCTCACCTTTAACTCCGCCTCCGAGCACAATAAGCGCATCCTCGCTGTATGAGGTTGTATCGATGCTTCCGTCAATGCAGAGAAAGAGACTTACAGCAAGCGTAAGAGATACCAACAGGGCAATAACGCGTCTGAGCACACGCACCTTTTTCCCTTCACCCATCACAGATGATATTATCAGAAGGACTCCGCCTGTCAGCACCGCAAAGTTTCCGAACGAAATATTTGTAACAAAAAATGCTGTCAATGAATACAATACAGCGACAAATCCGATGGAAATTCCGCATACCTTTAATATCTTTTTCATTTGCTTGAGTCTCCTTTATTAATTCATATTCTCATACCTGCGTATTAAGTATTCCTTTGCATAAAGCGAAACAAATGCAGAAAGTTCTGAGCTTCCATTAATACAAATACGACGTTTTGATTCATCGGACGATATTGAGTTCCTGCAAACAACCGCGTCATAGCCGAAAATATCCGATATGGCATTATCGGTAATAAGCATTCGCGGCACTCCGTCGGGGACCTCCCATGTCGGTGCGCAATTTCCTATATTTATATAACCGATATTTTTAGGTTCATACCCCGCCAGCTTATTTGCCGTCTGAATTGACGAGACTCTGTCAATCATCGGTAAAATTCTCTTTGAATTGTCTCCATCTATGTAAAATTTTGTATTTTTAAGATAAAAATCGCGGCGGAATTTATCAAACGCCATCAATTCGGGTCTTGATGAGGTTATGCCTATTTCTTCGTCGTGTGATGTGAGAGATTCAGGGTGCATACGATACTCATAAATCGGTTTTTTATAAAGAATGTGCTTGATTGAAAACAAGCTGTTCATTCTCATAAAATAATCATAATCCTCTAATGTGAAGCGGTTATACGGCTGAAGAACCGCCGCCGCTCCCGCACGATACAAAAATGCCGCGCCGATTGTGTTGTTCGCAACAGTATTCAGGCTTTCAACCGAATCGGGAAGTATCACATTTCCGCTGAGCGGCGGAAGTTCATACCAGCCCTTTCCGCGAAGAATATCGCCGTTTTCGTCAATCAGCCGCATATTTCCGAATACCATATCACAGGTTCGGTCACGTTCCAGCTCGGTTGCAAGAACCTCAAGACAATCGGGGAACATCCGATTATCGGCGCTCGTCCATGTATAATATTCACCCCTCGCTATGTCAAAACCGTTGTTTAAAGCGGAGGGTAGCTTCATATTCTTTTGATGTATAACCTTAACCCTATCATCTTCATTCAGGTATGAGTCTGCTATCTCACCCGAACGGTCGGTCGACCCGTCATCAACAATTATAAGCTCAAGATTCGGATAGGTCTGTGCCAATACCGAATCAACAGCCTCTTTGAGATACATCTCGCCGTTAAACACCGGCAAGACTACAGAAATCATTGATTCTACGGCATTACACTTCACATCTGCGCCGAAAATCGGAAAGCGTCGCGTCATTTCTGATTTGAATTTTCTGAAGTTGTTATTGCTTTTAAAGAAGAATGACATAGTTCACCCCCACTTATACCCTCAAATTATCATTGACTTCACTTCATAAAAGGCATCAAGCTCGCACTTTTTATAGAAATAAGCAAGATAATCTTTATTTTCTTGAAGTCTCGCCAGCTCGCCTGTTATTATTCTTATTCTTTCGTCTATGTAATCACTTGACCAGCCGCATTTTGAGTACCCTTCGGCATATAAGCGATACGTTGTCAGGATTCCCGCACGGATTGTTTCACGGATATGCTCTTTAGTAAATCTATCGGCAGTCACAACGTGCCGCACCGCCGCACTCGGCTCTATTCCTATTTTGAGCCGGCTGTTTTTCGCCATAAAGCAGAGCGCCGTTTCCTCTCCGCCCGCAAAGTCGCTGCCGCATCGGCCATAATTTTCGGGGAATCCACCGAAGCTGTCAAGTGCGGAATGTCGTATTCCGAAACACGCACCGTAGGGAAATTCATACTGTTCGCCCACCTCTTTGAATTTTTTATAAGGAACCGTATATCCGCTCCACAACGCCTCGCGTCCCTTTAAAAAAACATTGGGGGCGGGAGAGGGAAGCTCCAGGAAAATCTGACCTCCGATTATTGCACATCCCGGGTGCTTTTCAAAGGCTTTGAACATATTCAAAAGCAGGTTTTCGCACGCCAAAGCGTCATCATCAATATATAAAAGATATTCTCCGCTTGCGGAATCCGCCCCGGTATTACGCGCTCTCGACAGCCCCTGTATCGGTTCGTTCACTATTTTGATGTTCCGCCCGGAAGGCTCTCCGCAAAATTTTTCACGCGAATTGTTTACCACTATTATTTCGTATTTTTCAGAGCCGAAATCCTGGTTGATTACCGAATTTATTGCATTTAAAGCAATGGAATTCCGCTCTGCCGTGCATATTATAACAGACAAAATTCTCCTATATTTTTTTTTCGGCTTAACTGATGCTCTTTTTAACTCAATATCCGACTTTTTTCGATTGAACAGTTCGTTCTTAAGCTTACTCAACAAAAGCCGCGGCCCGCTCAGCTCGGCTTCCGATATATTTTTAAGCGTTATATTTGCGGCTGTGTTTGATTTTGATGGTTTCAAGTTTGGCACTCCTTTATTTCAAAATCTGCATCCGTGCGGAAAAGTCCGAAATATTGTCTGTCTGACATAACCTCAATAGTTGCCGCACCGTCTATATAGTCAAAGTATTTTATCGGTTGGCTGCCCCTGTCCTCAAGCGAAACGCTGACCGAATACCTTCCCGGACAGAGCCTGCATATATATTCTATATCTATCTTTAGCCTTCCCGTTTTGGTAAGAACAATGCCTTTATCCGCAGATGAAACAACAGTCAAATCAAGCCCCGACAAGTCTTTAAACGCAATCGAAACAGCCATATCGCTAAGTTCCGTTTCTTTTGGTATATCAAGAATCAGACTGATCTTTTGTTCCTTGTCAGTCACCTGAATCTCAGGGATTTGGGCTCTCATTATCGACCCCTCTGCTGAACCGAACCTGTTTAAACAGCTTATGTTCTTTGTATTGTCCGCCGAAATACTCAGTGCCCTTTCTGTTCCTCCGGTCACGGCCTCCATATATGCGGCGCTTACCTCGGCTATATTGCCGTCCATATGAAGCCTTCCGTTATCAAGCCATAACGCCCTGTCACAGAACCGACGAAGTATATCAATATCATGACTCACGGCAATAACGGTGGTTCCCGCCGCCTTTAGGCTTTCAAGCTTTTTATAACATTTTTGGCGGAAAATAAAATCCCCGACCGACATTGCCTCATCTATTATCAGAATATCCGGCGAAACAGCCACCGCACAGGCAAACGCAAGGCGCAGAAACATTCCGTCAGAATACGTCTTGACCGGACGGTAAATAAAGTCGCCAATATCGGCAAAATCGGTTATTTCGGGAATAAGCGCCTTTATCTCGGCTTTTTTCAAACCTAAAACCGTTCCGTTTAAGTATATGTTTGAAATTCCCGTATATTCCGGATTAAACCCCGTTCCGAGCTCCAAAAGCGCTGAAATTCTTCCATCCGCTTTAATACTTCCCGAGGTCTGAGACGTTATCGAACAGAGAAGCTTCAAAAGTGTTGACTTTCCCGAACCGTTTCTGCCGATTATTCCCACACATTCTCCGTCTTTTATCTCAAATGACACATTATCGACGGCCTTGGTCTTTTTCCTTATACCAAACAAGCCTCTGATGCCGACGCATTGAGGCTTGTATAATTTGGTAAGGTTTTTAACATATATTCCCATTTTTATTCAGGCTTAATAACCTCTAAGCCGCCCATATACGGACGCAGAACCTCAGGCACGGTGACACTGCCGTCAGCGTTCTGATACTGCTCCACAAAGGAAATCAGCTTTTTGATGGGGCT
>CAJKNM010000086.1 GCA_905201285.1 uncultured Eubacteriales bacterium
ATATCTTGCTCTCTTTATTGAAACTGTAAGTTCTCTCTGATGCTTTGCACAGCAGCCGCTGATTCTTCTCGGAAGAATCTTAGCACGCTCGGTAACGTATCTTCTCAGCTTAGCAACGTCCTTATAGTCAATATAATCAACCTTATCAACGCAGAATGCGCAAACTTTTCTCTTTGCACGTCTAACGCGAGGTCTTTCAACTTTCTTTTCTTCAGCCATTTTGTTTCGCCTCCTTAATTAAATTAAAAAATTAAATTAAAATGGGAGATCATCGTCAGTATCAAGCAGCGGTGAAAAATCATCATCGGCTAAATCCTGAGGCACTTGCGGAGCAGGCGTCACCTGCGGTGCTGATGCCGGTGCCGGTGCGGAATATGAAGCCGAACCGTTACCCTCCTGACTTCTTTTACTTTCGCCAAAGCTAACTTCGCTTGCAACAACTTCGGTTGCATAGTTACGCTTTCCGTCCTGACCTTCCCAGCTTCTGGTCGATATACGACCAATAACAATAATCATCTTGCCTTTGGAAAAATAGTTGCTGACAAATTCAGCAGTTTTATTCCAAGCAACACAATTAATAAAATCTGTCTGTCTGTTTTCACCATAGCCGTTGTCTATAGCGATAGAAAAACTACAAACAGCCGTGCCCGTACCTGTATGACGAAGCTCAGGGTCACGGGTGAGCCTACCCATTAAAATTGCTTTGTTAATCATGGATTACTCCTCCTCAGATTTTACAACGATGTCACGGATAATACCGTCGGTGATTCCGTAAACACGCTCAAGCTCAGCCGGAAAATCAGTTCCTGACTTAAAGTTGATCAAAACATAATAGCCTTCTGTCAAATCGTTGATGGGATACGCAAGTCTTCTCTTGCCCCAATCGTCAACGCTGACGATTTCGCCGTTTGCTTCAATCAATGACTTAAACTTTTCAACCAATGCTGTGATTTCTTCTTCAGCTTTGGTTGCATCAATAACGAAAATTGTTTCGTACTTATTGATTTTTTCTGCCATCTCTTGTCACCTCCTTTTGGACTTTGACCCTCGTCCTTGACGAGAGTAAGGGTGTTATATTTCATAACTTAATAATTATATTACAAAAATTAAGATATGTCAAGAATAATTTTCAAATTTTTTTCATATATTTTATAAAAAAACGGACAAGGGGTGCAGAAAATATATGCGAAAGATAATATCTGTCTTCATCATTGTTGTATTGACGATTTTTGCCGTTCCGATGACGATTTCATCGGTTTTGAGGCTTACGAAAAACAAAACAGAGCCAATCTCGGGCGGCGATGCGATAACCGCCGGAAGTTTTTCTCAGCCGTTTAGCATAAGCGTATGGAACACTGAAACGAATCAGGTTGAAAATATTGAGTTTGAGGAATACATAACAGGCGTTTTGGCGGGCGAAATGCCGCCTACTTATAATATAGAGGCGCTTAAGGCTCAGGCTGTTGCGGCACGGAGCTTTATTTTAAGCAAGGCAGAGGATTATTTTTCGGGGAATATTCCCGAGCAGCATCACGGTACGATGATATGTACGGATCCGGGTCACTGTAAGGCGTGGAACAGGCTTTCTTCCGCCAAGAAAACATGGGATATTCGTTATGCAAACGATTATGAGAATAAGATAAAAAGTGCGGTTTTACTTACTTCGGGTGAATATATGACTTATGACAACAGGGTGGTTAAGGCATATTTTTATGCAATGAGCAGCGGTAGAACAGAAAATGTCAAGGACGTATGGGGGGTGGCTATTCCGTATTTAAAATCGGTCAGCAGCAGAGAGGATATAGGAAGCGACGGATTTGAGTCTATGTTTACGATAGAAAAGGATGATTTTATTCAAAGGCTTAAATCACAAAGACCGAATATTGATATTTCGGATATATATTCAATGGTTTCAGACGTAAAACGGACGGAGGGCGGCGGAGTAGACAAAATCAAAATCGGAAACGAAGAGTTCAGCGGGGCGGAAATAAGAAAAATTTTTGACCTAAGAAGCACAAATTTTAATATTGAATGTAAGAATAACAAGGTGACGTTCAAAGTGAAAGGCTACGGCCACGGAGTGGGAATGAGCCAGAACGGAGCAAATATATTGGCAGAAGCCGGAATGAAATATGATGAAATACTAAAACACTATTACAGCGGAGTCAGTATAGTCAATTTGTATAAAAAAGGCTGACTAATTTCTATGTCACATTTTTAAAAAAAACCCAAAAAGTTCTTTAAAAATTTACATTTTCGTGATAAAATAAAGGCTATAAGACTTATTTTATTATGAAAGGCAATGAAGTTAAATGGCAGAGAAATATGTATTGACTTTCGCAAGGCAGTTCGGAAGCGGAGGTCATGAGGTTGCAAAAACTACTGCGGAGATACTCGGTATTCCGTTTTATGATAAAGAATTAATTGCTATAGCGGCAAAAGAGAGCGGCTTGTCAGAGCATTTGTTTGACGGGCTTGACGAAAAGCCTACGAACAGCTTTTTGTATTCGCTTGTTATGGGCGTTCAGTCGGGGGCAAGCACATATTGCCGATACGGCGATGTAACCGGTTCTGACAACATATTCAGAATTCAGGCTCAGGTTATACGGCAGATTGCGGATAAGGGGCCTTGTGTTATTGTGGGAAGGTGTGCAGATTATATTCTTCGTGAATATGAGAATCTTGTCAGTGTTTTTGTTCATGCTGATATGGAACAGAGAACCGCTCGGATTATGAAACGATATAATCTAAAGGAAAAGAACGCTGAAGATTACATAAACAAGACGGATAAGCGGCGAAATTCCTTTTATAATTTCTATACGAACAGAATCTGGGGAAGTGTAGAAAATTATAATTTGGCAATCGATACCGCACAGGTCGGAATAAAAAACGCGGCCGAAATTATTGCTGATTACGTTAAAAAGCTTACGTGAGCGAGAATTGCTCACATAAGCTTTTTTGTTATTTGCTGAACTTATATTCTGTAGTGCTGTCGAATTTTTCGCCGGCTTTAAGATAAGACGACGGAAAATGTGAAATGTTTGCTGAATTCGGGAAGAACTGAGTCTCGAAGCAGACAGCGTGGTGAGTGTCATAAACGGCGCCGTCCTTACATACACGGTCGGGAGTCAGGCAATTTCCGCTGTAAATCTGGATTCCGGGAAGATCCGTAAATGTTTCCAGCTTGATTCCGGTTTTGTCACCGATAAATTCGGCCGCCTTGCGGAAGCCCTTTCCGTCAATACAGAAATTGTGGTCAAAGCCGCCGAACAGCTTAATCTGTTCTGAGTCGGAATTAAAAATTTCGCGCATCACCACAGGCGAGGTCAGGTCAAATACGGTTCCCTCAGACGAAAGAATCTCACCGGTCGGAACGCACGTCGGCTTATTCGGAGTGTGGAAGTGAGAGTTTAGCATAATCGTATGATTATCTACACTTCCGCTCGTGTGACCGTTAAGATTGAAGTATGAATGATTCGTGAAGTTTGCAACCGTATCTTTGTCACAGGTCGCTTCATAGTGAATCCTGAGCGAATTTTCGGTTGTCACCGTATATGTAACTTTAACCTTCATCGTTCCGGGGAAGCCTTCCTCGCCGTCGGGGCTTGTAAGCGAAAGAACGAGCTCCGGTTCGTCTTTGTCGATTATTTCCGCTTCCCATACCTTTTGGTTAAAGCCGAATATTCCGCCGTGAAGATTGTTCTCGCCATCATTTTTGGCAAGGTTATAGGTTTCTCCGTTTATCGAAAACTTTGAATTTTCGATTCGGTTTGAGTTTCTTCCTATTAATGCGCCCAAATAACCGTCATTTGTCAGGTATTCGTCAAGGCTGTCTCTTCCGAGAACGACATCCGTACCGTCAAACACGATTCTCTTGATTATTCCGCCGAAATTTGTTATTTGAACATAAAACGAATCGCTGCATTTTAATGTAAATAAAAATACCTCCGCTCCGTCTTTTGTTCCGAAATGTTCTTTAGCTATCATAATTTTACCTCCGTTTGGTTATGTTCATAAATTTTTATACTGTGAATAAGGTTCCCGTTATAAGTGAGAAAAGTATCACGATTATGCCCAATATAATGCGATAATAGCCAAAAACCTTAAAGTCATGGTTTCTTACATAGCTTACAAGAAGCTTTACCGCCGCCATAGAAACAAGATATGCAACGATCATACTTATTATAAGAAGCGACCATTCGGTTCCGGTCATAGCATAATCATTTGTGACTATTTTCAGAAGGCTGACACCGAACATAACGGGAATGGCAAGGAAAAATGAAAATTCCGCCGCAAGACTTCGTGAACAGCCGATAAGAATTGCGCCGAGGATTGTTGCGCCGGAACGCGACGTGCCGGGGACAATCGACAAAACCTGAAACATTCCTATTAGGAAAGCGGTTTTATATGTCATTTCGCTCATTTCGTTAATCTTTGAGGTTTTTTCTTTTCTCTCAACAAGAATGAATGCAACGCCGTATACGATAAGCATAACGCTGACAACAAAAGGCGTTGAAATAGTGTCCATAAAATCGTTGAGCATAAGACCTATAACCGCGGCGGGAATACACGCGATTATAACCTTGAACCACATCTGCCAGGTATCCGCTTTTTCTTTTGCGGTTTTGGACGGAGAGAAGGGATTCAGCTTATTAAAATAGAGCGTCACTATAGCCAAGATAGCGCCAAGCTGGATTACATACAAAAATATCTGTGAACCGAAAAAACCGTGAGCGGTGTTCAAAAACTTGTTCACGAGAATCATATGGCCTGTGCTGCTGATGGGAAGCCACTCGGTTATTCCCTCGACAACTCCGAGTATGATTGCCTTTAAAACATTGATTACAAACATAGTTGTTCTCCTTTAAATATTATTTTATATCATTTATATTGTACGGCGTCGTCTGATATACAAAATAGTTCAGCCAGTTTGAATATAAGAGATTGGCGTGAGCTCGCCAAAGCATTTTCGGCGGTCTTGACGGGTCATCACCGGGAAAGTAATTTTTAGGAACGTCAATATCAAGCCCCTTATCCTTATCTCTGAAATACTCCTTTGCGAGTGTGTCGGCATCGTATTCCGAATGACCGGATATAAAGAACTGACGCTCGCTTTTTGCTGTCACGATGTATACCCCGGCCTCATCTGATTTCGCAAGAATCTCAAGCTCGGGTACCTTTTTAATATCCGCTTCATAAAATTCAGTATGTCTTGATTGAGGAACATAGAATTCGTCATCAAAGCCGCGAAGCAGTATTTTATGTTTCTTTTCGGGAACAACATTATGCTTGTATACGCCGAACAGCTTCTTTTTAAGCGGATATTTTGGGATTCCGTAATGATAATAGAGCGCCGCCTGAGCACCCCAGCAAATATGAAATGTAGAGGTGACGTTTGTCTTTGTCCATTCCATAATCTCACAAAGCTCATCCCAATAATCAACTTCTTCAAAGTCAAGGGTTTCAACCGGTGCGCCGGTTATAATCATTCCGTCAAACTTTTGATGTTTAAAGTCGTCGAATATTCCGTAGAAGGTTTTTATATGACTGACCGATGTGTTCTTTGAATGATGGCTTTTTGTGTGCATAAAGCTTATGTCAACCTGAAGAGGAGAGTTTCCGAGCATTCTGAGAAGCTGTGTTTCGGTCGAAATTTTTGTCGGCATAAGGTTTAATATCAATATCTTCAGAGGACGAATATCCTGTGTCAACGCACGGTTTTCGGTCATTACAAATATATTTTCACTTCCGAGAGTTTCAATGGCAGGAAGATTATCCTGAACTCTTATCGGCATAATATCACATCCCGGCTTAAGTTTTTGATTTTTGATTTTTTGTATTCCGAGGTACAGTATAACACATTTATAAGAATTAGTAAAGCAATTTTTGTATATACTAAGTAAAATTAAAAAAAGGGAGATTTGATATGAACGAAACAGGAGCCGATTCAAGTAAAAATGAATCAAATACAAATGAATCCAATACAAATGACAAGATAAAAGAGCTTTCGAGCGTTGAAATCAGAAGCTCTCGCGCAAGAATATACTGTTTGACCGTTGTGGGCGAAATAGAAGGGCATATTATCTCGCCGCCGACGGTAAAGGTCACCAAGTACGAGCATATTATTCCCGAGCTTGTAAGAGTAGAGGAGAATTCGGAAGTTGACGCGCTTATGATACTGTTAAATACGGTCGGCGGCGATGTTGAGGCGGGGCTTGCTATAGCAGAGCTTATTTCAAGTATGAAAAAGCCGACTGTTTCACTCGTCCTCGGCGGCGGCCACAGCATAGGTGTTCCGCTTGCCGTTTCGACTGACTTTTCACTTATCGTACCGTCGGCAACGATGACGGTTCATCCGATAAGAACAACGGGAACAACCATAACTGCACCTCAGACATTTGAACAGATGTATAAGCTTCAGGACAGGCTTATAAGCTTTGTAACAAAACATTCGGGAATAAAAGAGAAAAAGCTGAGAGAGATGATGCTTGACCCGGGAAACATCTCAAATGATATGGGAACGGTTCTTTTCGGCGAAGAGGCGGTGGAATGTGGATTGATTAATAAAACCGGCGGACTTTCAGACGCGATTTCGCATATAAACAGTTTGGTTGAGAGCGGAAAATAAAATAAATTTTTTAATCTTTATTAAAATTT
>CAJKNM010000087.1 GCA_905201285.1 uncultured Eubacteriales bacterium
AAGTAAAACTGTAAATGGAGTTTCATACGTCATTAGCCAATAATTCATAATTAATCACGTTCCTTTCTTTAGGCGTAAAACCAGTGAAAAAAAATAATTATTTTTCCATGGTGTTTATGCAAAATATACAATCAATTATAAAATGGAAACAGTAGCCAAGTCAACAAAAAAATGTGAAAATTGTGTGAAATATTTAGAAAAAATGTAATAATATAAACAAAAGAAAAACTCCCTCCGAAGAGAGAGAAAAAGATAGAATCTTTTTTATTTGGTTGTTTGCCTTAATCGGGCAGACAACCTGCCGCACCAGTCCAGGTCTCGCCGGAAAGGTTCACAGTCTTAGCCTCGCTATAACTATTATTAGAGGTATTGTAACGGTTCGTGAACATTCCGCTTGCAAAGTACCATCCTTCGGGGAAGGTCAGGTACTTGGGATCAGTATCAGTGACAATCGTAATTTGTTCGCCACTCGACACCAGAGTAATTTTTCCACGGTTAAGTGCCTCAAATATTCTGGTAGCAATCTCAATGGACAAGTCTGCGGTACGGACAATTTTATTTCTGCACATTTTAAACCTCCTTAGGGCATACGCCCTCTGTGCAGGGTTGATACACGATGGTGTAATAAAACACCGTATTTACATTATAATAAATTTACATAATATTGTCAATAATAGAAGTAAATTATTTACAAAAAAAGAACCCTCTTACGAGGGAAAGAATAGCTCTTTTTTGTAGGCTCAATCAGCCTAATTGTGTGAGTCAGTGTTAAAAATGCTGTTGATATTTGTTTACAAACCAACTTCCGAGATCATTACCAAATTTCCAACTTTGTACAAGAAGTGTTATGGCACATGAAAATGTTGCAAAATCAATGCAATCCATGTTACCAGAATTTATCGCAATGTCAGCAACATATGAAAATGGTTTGTCACAACGCCCATATAAATACTGAATCCATTTGGCAAATCGTTTGGCAAATGGAATTGCACTTGCGTATAATCCGGCACTTTCAGGGTAGTTAAGTAGTTGCTCCCAATGTTGCCAAAGAGCTTTAGCTTCTTGGTTTTTAAAAAGCAAATCAGTATTCTCAGAAATTTGATGAATTTTAGTCTGCACAACATAGGAACGGTAAGCTTTCTTTACAAATTCCTTTTTAGACAGGCCAAGGTCTCCAAAATAAATCCAAGGCAGTGTCCTTATGGTACGGTAGTTCTTACTTTTGGAAAATCTACATGCAGCCCGGTATGCCGGGATAAAGTCGCCCTTGTTGTGATGAGTGACTAGTACAATAGTTCCATTGATGACAACACGAATTCCGATAAAAGGCGTATCAGGTGAAACATCAAATGCTTTGAATAGAACTTTTTTAAAGTTCGATTTCTTTTCGAAGCATCCTTCAATTAATTCTCCGAGAGTCTCCAAAGAATTAAAAGAGTATGTAACGATAGTAGCAATTCCATCGCTGAAATCGTACACAAACCATTTTGCCTTGTAAGGGGAAAATTCGTTCCATACTGTGACCACCGGGGTTGGGCACCAGTACACATGCACTGGTGGTGCTAGAAAATATAATTTCGCATTTGTAACCATAGAAAGAAACCTCCTTATGTATGGCTCACTGACAAAATATATACGGACAAAGAAAATTATAACATAGATTTACATAATTATCAACTAAATGAAAACAAAAAAGAAAATAAGGAAAAAGGTGTAACAATGAATAAAAAAACTGTAAGAATAATCGCGTTGGTTATCGCGGCATTGCTTGTATTGGGTATTGCCGGGCCGTTTGCATACATGGTTTTTTCGGCGCCGGCTGACAATGCGGCTTTGGGTGAGATAGACAGACAAATCGGTTCGGTTCAGAACGAAATCGACGAGCTTAACACTCAGATAAATGAGGTATCGGATAGGGTAAGGAAGCTGGATTCCGACGCAAAGGAATATGATAAAAAAGCCGGTGAGCTTCAAAAAAAGCTTGAAGCGGCAGAGAGACTTGAAAACGGTTACAGCGAGGAGAGCGAAAAACGTTTCAGGACAATGTGCGAAAAGGGAAGCGTCTCATACCTTGACATAATATTTTCGGCAAGGAGCCTGACGGATTTTGCTGACAGAATAGTGACAGCGAGAGAGCTCGCCGACTATGACAGACGGGTTATGAATTCGATGAAGTCAGTCAAAGAAAAAATTGCCCGCGCAAAGGCCGACAGCGACGCGGCTGTTTCAGAACAGCAGAAAAACAGGGCTGAACTTTCGGCCGCGAGGGAAGACCTTGAAAAGAAAAAGGCAGAGCGAAGCGAGAAACTGAAACAGCTTGAAAATGATGAGAAAGCATATCGTTTTTATTCAAACTCGGATAACAGATCAGAAGGTTCCAGCGGTTCTGACCGATAAATGGGCGTAATAATCTCTTATCATTCCTTGCCCTGCCGATAAGAGATTTTCATTATTATTTGTGCCGACGCAGGGCGGCGGAATGGAGATTATTATGTATATAAAGAAATCAAGACTAATAACAGGAAGCATAGTAATCGTCTTGGTAACGGCGATTCTGACGGCAGGACTTATGAACCCTTTCGGGTTTACACATTTGGCTCAGTTTGTTAAGGTCGGCGTTGTTTCTAAGGTAATCGATAATATGTACTATGAGGATGTTGACAAGGATGAGGCGGCAAATATGGCGATTGCGGGTATCGCCGCGTCAACCGGTGACCCATATACGCGGTATCTATGGGGAGATACGGCCAAGCAGTATATGGAAGAGGTCGAGGGAAACTATTGCGGCGTCGGTCTTTATATAGAAAATGATACCAAAGAGAACCTTATTTCTGTTGTCTCGGCAATCGCAGGAAGTCCGGCCGAAGCCGCAGGAATCACAACTAATGATAAGATAGTGGCAATCGACGGACAGAATTATACCGGCGAACAGCTTTCCGAGGCGGCGTCGTATATGCGCGGTGAGGAAGGAACCGATGTTACGCTGACGATTCGCACGGCGGCAGACGGACAGACAAAGGATGTCAAGCTGACAAGAGGAAGAATCGAGCTTGAAAGCGTCAGCGGCGAAATGCTTGACAACAATATCGGATATATCAGTATAACCCAGTTCACCGAAAATGTTTCTCAAAAGGTCGAACAAAAGTGCAGGGAGTTTAAAGATATGAAGGGGCTTATCATAGACCTTCGGAACAACCCGGGCGGCATCCTTGATGAAGGAGTAAACACGGCCGGACTTTTCTTAAACAACGGCGACGTGGTTACGTATACGCTGAACAAAAGGGGAAAGAGAGAGGATTATAAGGTCGATAAGGGTGAAACGGGAAGAACGTATGATGTTCCCATCGTTATTTTGATAAACGGTGGAAGCGCCTCGGCGAGCGAGGTTATGACAGGAGCGTTGTCATCGTACAAAAAGGCGACAATCATAGGCGAAAAAAGCTATGGTAAGGGTATCGTTCAAAGCGTAATGGGAATGGGCAATGACGGAATCTTATCTGTTACTGTTGCACGGTATTACACGCCGGACGGCGAGTGTATTCACGGAACAGGTATAGAGCCTGATATAAAAGTCGAGATGGACGCCGAAAAGACAGCGCGGCTCAGTGCACTTGATAAGTCACAGGATGACCAGCTTAAAGCGGCAATAGATTATCTTAATAAATAGTGAAGAGTATAGGAATTATCACGGTGCAAAAGAGTGAGGTATCCCTTATAAAAAAACTGTTTTGTCCGGCTGAGCTTGCCGATGAATTCGGAGAGCGGCCGCACTTTGCCGTTGCGGCAATACCGCCGCACTGCGACGGCAGATGGAGAAAACGCAGCATCAAAGCCGCAAGAAGGCTTCTTGAAAAACGCGGAGTGGATTTCATTGTTTTTGATAGGCTGTGCGAGAGTGAAGCAGCTTGTGATGAGTGTAAAATCAAGCCGTCTCGAATATTTGATGCGTATGCGTTCGCATATAAAAGGTTCACTAAAAACCGCGTATTGAATCGTGTTGATATATTTGACAGGAAACTCGATGCGGTGACCGGCCAAAGACTGTGTGAAATAGCGAAAGGTGTAAGGAACATATACCTTCATACAGAGAAAATCACAGAATTTGAAAAAGAGGCAGAAGAAATTTTTAGCGAGTATGGTCTTTGGATAGAATGTGATGACCGTATGAAAAGTACAGATAAAAAGGACGCATTGATTGATGTTGACAGAGGATTTGTGCGAATAGGTGATTTCCTGATAGACGGAGTTGTGTATTCGTGTGATGGACTAAAATATGATATAAGCATAGAAGAGATAGTTGATAAGCTCGGAAGCGATGATTGTTTTGAGATAAAAAGTTGGAAATCAGGCAAAAATATGCTTGAAATAAGTTGACAATTAATAATAGTTATATTATAATTATAAGATAGGTGTATTGCCGTACTCTTACGGTTTATAATGCGAGAGAAAGGATAAGATAATATGGAAAGTAAGAAAATTACATTGACCACCGACGGTCTTAAAAAGCTTGAAGATGAACTGGAATACCTTAAAACCAAAAAGCGTAAAGAGGTATCTGAAAAGATAAAAGTTGCGCTTGGCTTCGGTGACCTTTCCGAGAACTCTGAGTACGATGAGGCAAAGAACGAACAGGCTCAGGTTGAACTTCGTATAAACGAGCTTGAAAATATGCTTAAAAACGTTGAGGTTATCGGTGATGACGATATAGACAGAACGAAGGTTGGTATAGGAACAAGGGTTAAGATTCTTGATGTCGAGTTCAATGACGAAGAATGGTATACAATCGTCGGTTCGACCGAGGCGGATCCGACAAGTGATGAGAACAAGACTATATCAAATGAATGTCCGCTCTTTATGGCTATGAAGGGTAAGGGTGTCGGTGATACCGCTGTTCTGGACACTGCTGACGGTCCGATTGAATATAAGATTTTGGCTATTGAATAATACGGATGAGCCGTATTTCTTACAAGAAACAGAAAGGAAAATTTGCAATGAGTGAAAATAACGGACAAAATACTGCTGCTGAGGAAAGAGAGCTTAACGAGGTTTTAAAGGTCCGCCGTGAAAAGCTGTCTGCACTCCGACAGGAGGGTGAAGATCCATTTACTATAACGAAGTTTGAAAGAACAAATCATATAAGTGATATAAGGGATAATTACGCCGACTATGAGGGTAAGGTTGTAACCGTTGCCGGTCGTATGATGTCTAAGCGCGTAATGGGAAAGATGTCGTTTGCTGACCTGCGTGACGGAAGCGATAAGATTCAGCTTTGCGTTAAGCGTGACGAGATGGGCGACGACGAATATAAAAAATACAAGAAGTTTGACATAGGTGATATTTTGGGCGTTACCGGCGAGGTGTTTACCACGCAAAAAGGTGAGATTTCTATCAGAACATCAAAAATAGTTCTTTTAAGTAAGTCTCTGCGTCCGCTGCCTGAGAAGTTCCACGGCCTTACAAATACTGATTTGAGATACAGACAGCGTTATGTTGACCTTATTATGAATCCTGATGTTAAGCGTACGTTTGTTCTGCGCTCAAAGATTATGACGGCTATCCGAAATTATCTTGACAGCCGCGATTATATGGAAGTCGAAACTCCTATACTTAATACTATTCCGGGCGGTGCAAATGCAAGACCGTTTGTGACGCATCACAATACCCTGGATATAGATATGTACCTCAGAATCGCTCCCGAGCTTTATTTAAAACGGCTTATTGTCGGCGGTTTTGAAAAGGTTTATGAGATGGGCAGGCTTTTCAGAAACGAGGGTATGGATATAAAGCATAATCCTGAGTTTACCACGATTGAGTTGTATCAGGCATATGCCGATTATGTTGATATGATGAACCTCACAGAGGATTTAATCAGATATGTTGCCGAAACCGTTATCGGAAGTACAAAAATTAATTATCAGGGAACTGAGGTCGATTTGGGACAGCCCTGGGCAAGAATGACCATGATTGAATCGATTAAGAAGTTCTCGGGTGCCGATTTTGCGGAAACAAAGACAGATGAAGAAGCAAAGGCTCTTGCTGAATCAATAGGTATTGAATTTGATGAGGATACAGAGAATTTAAGCCGCGGCGAGATTATAAGCCTTGCATTTGAAGAAAAGGTAGAAGAAAACCTTATTCAGCCTACGTTCATTACCGAATATCCGGTTGAGATTTCTCCGCTTGCTAAGCGGATGCCTTCAAACCCCGAGTTCACTGAGAGATTTGAGGTATTTATTACCGGACGTGAGTTCGGAAATGCCTTCTCTGAGCTTAATGACCCGATAGACCAAGCAGAGCGTTTCAGAAAACAGGTTGAGAAGCGTGAGGCCGGTGATGAAGAAGCCGGAATGATGGACGAGGATTATGTAAATGCTCTGGAATACGGGCTTCCCCCAACAGGCGGATTGGGAATCGGCATCGACCGCTTGATTATGCTGCTTACCGACAGCTATTCGATAAGAGATGTTCTTCTCTTCCCGACAATGAAGCCGTTGGAGAAGTAAATGCGGGAAATGATGTAAATAATACAGCTTCTGAAGCACCTGAAAAAATGTAAAAACTGAGTCTGAAAAGATTGATTTTTCTAAGGTAAAGGTAGAG
>CAJKNM010000088.1 GCA_905201285.1 uncultured Eubacteriales bacterium
AGTTAATAGCACAAAAATTTACAGAAAAACTATTATTTATATAAATATCCCTTGACAAATTTTTTTCTTATGATATAATTATGTCGTAGAAGAGAATTTTATGTATTTTGAAAGGGGTATTTATTATGGGAATTAAATGTACTGGTATTGTTAGAAAGGTTGATGAGCTGGGTAGAATCGTGTTGCCTAAGGAGCTTCGCGATACACTTAAAATCGAACATAAGGATCCTCTTGAAATCTATGTCGATGCTGACAACATTATACTTAGAAAGTATGAGCCGGCCTGCATTTTCTGCGGTAATGCCGAAAATGTAGTTGACTTTGGCGGAAAGAGAGTCTGCAAGGATTGTATTGCAAAGCTTAAAAACATAGATTGACATTAAAAAACCGCTGTATTAAGCAAATCTGCTTTATACAGCGGTTTTAATTTTAGTTGAATTAAAAATAATAAGTAAAACCTATTGACAGTTCATCTGATATGTGATACTATGTTATAAGATATTAACAACTATTATGAGGTGGTAAAAATGAAGAGAACACGACTTGCTGACAGAAGCTTGCCAACCTATACAAGAGGCGAAGACATTTTCAATATGGTTTCACACATTGTCGGCGGAGCAATCGGCATATGTGCGATAGTGCTGTGCAGTGTGTTTGCGGCAATCCACAAAAACGGATACGGTGTTGTATCAGGTGTGATTTTTGGGGTTACAATGCTTGTTTTATACACTATGTCAAGTATTTATCACGGACTTAAAGGCGAAGGAACGGCAAAGAGAGTTTTTCAGATAATCGACCATTGTTCAATTTTTATATTGATTGCCGGTACGTATACACCTATTGCACTTTGTGCAATAAGACAGTATAATGCGTTTGACGGCTGGCTTATATTCGGTATTGTTTGGGCGATGGCGGCTCTGGGGATTACGCTTAATTCAATCGACCTGAAAAAATATAAGGTTTTTTCGATGATATGCTATCTTGTTATGGGTTGGTGTATTATTTTCAGAATCAAAATGGTTATTGACATTTTGGGTATGACGGCATTTATGATGCTCCTTTTGGGCGGAATCGCCTATACAGTCGGCGCAGTGTTTTATATAGTCGGAAAAAAGAAGAAGTGGATGCACTCCGTTTTTCATATTTTCTGTGTTATCGGAAGCCTTCTGCACTTCTTTATGATTTTATTTTATGTAATATAAGCGAAAACCCGCGCTTGAACTTAGGCGCGGGTCTTTATTTATTCCGATTTTTGTTTCTGAGCTTTGATTACTTTAAGACGCGAGAATTCTTCACGTTCTTTTTCATCAAGTGCGTTTTGAATGTTTCTGGTTTCTTCCTCATAACGCGGAATCATAATATTCTTAAGTGCGTTTGCACGCTTCTGAGTTTTTTTGATGCTGTCCGCCAGACGATAAACCGAAGTTTCAATCTGAGCGAGTTGACGCGTCAGACGTTTCACCTTGACGAAGCAATCAACCGCCTCGTCAAGAGATGAGGTGGTGTTTTTCATTCCGTAATCCGGCTTTACCGGTTCATCCTCTAACAGAACAATAGGAATTTCAACACCCATAACGCTTCTGAATTTGATTTCAACGTTTTCTTCAACCTTAACCGCGTAACCGATTTTCTGCACGGTTTCGATGCCAATATCGATGTTTGCCTGTTCAAGTGCAGAATACGCATTGCGGAAGGTGGTCTCTATCTTAGATTGAAGCGCCTTAGCCACATCAATCAGGTTCATCATTTCACGAATTAAGATATTACGCTTTTTATCGAGAAGTTCATATCCGGTACGCGAAAGCGCCAGAGTGTTTTTCGCTATTATAAGATTACCTTTGGTTGGAACCATTGCCATTTATACTCGCATCCTTCCGATAAAATCAATAAGCCGAACGGTTATTGATTAATTAAATAGTGGGAATACTAATATTTCTTTTCAAGAAGCTCGGGTGAGATTCTGTCAAGCTCTGACTTAGGCAGGATTCTGAGAAGCTCCCACGCTATGTCGATAGTACGCTTAATGTCGCGGTTTTCACCCTTGCCCTGGCCGACAAAGCGTTTTTCAAATTCACGGCCGAATTTTATATAAAGCTTGTCGGTGTCTGAAAGCTCATCTTCACCGATAACTGATGCAAGCGCCCGGACATCCTGAACCTTTGCATAGGCCGAGAATACCTGATTGCTTACCTCGGGATGGTCGGCTGTCGTATAGCCTTCACCGATACCGTCTTTCATCAGACGCGACAGCGAAGGAAGAACCGATACCGGAGGATAGATGTTCTTTTGCGAAAGAGCGCGGTCAAGAACAATCTGACCTTCTGTGATATATCCGGTAAGGTCGGGTATCGGGTGAGTAATATCATCGTTCGGCATTGTCAGAATAGGTATCTGAGTAACAGAACCCTTGCTTCCTTCAATCATACCGGCTCTCTCATAGAGAGAGGCGAGGTCGCTGTAGAGGTAGCCCGGATAACCCTTTCTTGAAGGAATTTCCTGCTTTGATGAAGAAATTTCACGAAGGGCTTCACAGTATGATGTAATATCCGTCAGAATGACAAGAACGTGCATATCACATTCAAAGGCGAGGTATTCGGCCGCTGTAAGGGCACATCTCGGTGTGAGTGTTCTCTCAACAACCGGGTCGGAGGATGTGTTGACAAAGATTACGCTTCGGCTTATCGCACCGGTTTCTTCAAAAGAAGAAATAAAGTAGTTAGCAACATCGTGTGATACACCCATCGCACCGAAAACAATAGCAAACTCCTGATCCTCGTCATCGGCAATCTTCGCCTGTGACGCAATCTGAACGGCGATGTTATCGTGCGGCATACCGTTACCCGAGAAGATAGGAAGTTTCTGACCCTTGATAAGTGTGGTCAAGCCGTCTATTGCCGAAAGACCCGTCTGTATAAACGAACGCGGATATTCGCGCGCAACGGGGTTCATCGGCTTTCCGTTTATGTCCATAAGCTTGTTATAATAAACCGGGCCCTGACCGTCTATAGGACGGCCGATACCGTCAAAGGTTCTTCCTAATATCTCCTTTGAGAGCGGCATCATAAGAGGCTTTCCGGTAAGCTTTGTCGTAGTGTTGCTGAGCGAGATTCCGTTTGTTCCCTCAAATACCTGCACAACGGCAAATTCTTTATTAAGTTCGATTATACGACCCATTCTCTTTTCGCCTGAGTCGAGCGAAATTTCAACGATTTCATCGAACGAGGCGTCTTTTATTCCTTCAAGAATAACCAGAGAACCGCTCAAATCGTTAAGTCCCATATATTGAGTTTTCATAATAGGTAAAATTCTCCTTTCCGTACAGTATGGTTATCAGAATTTAAGCTCGTCAATCTTTTTGAGTATTGCGTCAAACTTTTCGGGTTTGTCGTTTTCAATATCATATTTCATTTTAACTACTTCATCGAAAATGCCAGTCTTTTTAATCTGTGAAACGGGAATCGCTTCATCATTTACAAACTTTCGGCACTTATCATACAGGCTTAGGATAACCTTTACCATAAGGAACTGTTTATTCATCGGAACATAGGTATCGTTTATGTGATAAGCATTCTGCTGGAGGAAGCCGACGCGGATAACGCGGGCAATCTCAAGCGTAAGCTTCTGATCTTCGGGAAGAACATCGGCTCCGATAAGCTTAACTATTTCCATAAGCGAGCTTTCTTCACGCAGAATAGCCATAAGCTTGGCTCTTGCCTGAGGAAATTCCTTACTTACATGCTCCATATACCAGGGCGAAATACTGTCCGCGTATTCGCTGTAGCTTGTCAGCCAGTTGATAGCGGGATAGTGTCTTGCATAAGCAAGGCTTTTGTCAAGACCCCAGAAACAGCGGGTAAAACGCTTGGTGTTTTGGGTTACCGGCTCTGAAAAGTCACCGCCCTGTGGTGACACAGCGCCGATAAGCGTAACGCTTCCTTCGTTTCCGTTAAGCGTTTGAACGTATCCGGCTCTCTCATAGAATTCAGAAAGCCTTGACGGTAGATAAGCCGGGAAGCCTTCTTCGGCCGGCATTTCTTCGAGTCGGCCCGAGATTTCTCTCAGAGCCTCTGCCCATCTGGAGGTTGAGTCTGCCATTATAGCGACGTGATAACCCATATCGCGATAGTATTCAGCGATGGTTACGCCGGTATAAATAGAAGCCTCACGTGCGGCAACAGGCATATTTGACGTGTTTGCGATAAGCAGGGTTCTGTTCATCAGCGGCTGACCCGATTTCGGGTCGGTCAAACCGGTGAAGTCCTGAAGTACCTGTGTCATTTCGTTTCCGCGCTCGCCGCAGCCGATGTAGATGATTATATCGGCATCAGACCACTTTGCGAGCTGATGCTGAGTCATTGTCTTACCTGTTCCGAAACCGCCGGGTATTGCGGCGGTGCCGCCCTTTGCCAGAGGAAAGAGAACGTCAATGATTCTCTGACCGGTGATAAGAGGAAGAGCGATAGGCTCTCTCTTTGCGATTGGGCGGGGGGTTCTGATAGGCCACTCTTGAACAAGTTTAATCTCGATTTCACTTCCGTCGGATTTTTTAACCTTAGCGAGAACATCCTTGCAGGTATAACTTCCGCTCTTTACGATTTCGGTGATAGTTCCCGTGACATCGGGCGGAACCATAATCTTATGCTTTATAATTGTCGTTTCGTCAGTCTGACCGATTATTGAACAGGGTTTAACTTCATCACCGACGGCTGCGGTAATTTCAACATCCCACTTTTTGTCCATATCAACCGCATCGGGACGCAGACCTCTTGAAATAAACGCGCCCGATTCGTCTTTGATCGTACGAAGCGGTCTTTCGATTCCGTCAAAGATGTTGCCTAAGAGTCCTGGCCCCAATGTTACGGACATAGAGGCACCGGCGGGCTCGACCGGTTCGCCGAGCTTTAAGCCCGACGTTTCTTCGTATACCTGTATAATTGTCGAATCACCGTGAACGGCTATAACCTCGCCGATAAGTCTTTCATCGCCGACGAATACCATTTCCTTCATCATAAACCAGGGCGCGTCCTTAACGGTTACTACAGGTCCGTTTATGCCGTAAATAACAGCTGTTTTTTTATTCAACATAATCACCCTTTCTTTAGTCTATAACAAGCTCGTTCGTGCCGCAGAAAATGTCTTTCTGCTCATCGAGCCTGCTTTTTAAGGTACAGTCGGCAAATATTCCGAGAGAGGTATTTTTAAGTGTAAAACCGCCTATTATACTGTCGGGAGCCGTTGTAATTTCAATATTTGAAACAGGACAGAGCTTTTTAATCAGCGCCGCGTCACATTCACGCGAAGCGCAAACTGTTGTGCCGCTTATAAACTCTTTGGCGGCGTCATTAAGCTCAGCCTTTAAATATTCTTCGTATTCGGGGGTTTTGGTGAACTCCTCAAGTTTTTTTGTTGCTTCTTCAAATATTTTTTCAGCCGCTTCGGCACGGTTGTGCCGAAGAAGTTTAGCCAGCTCGGCTTCACGGTTTGAAATAGCAAGACCTATTTCGTGTTTAAGTCCGGCATGACAGTTTTCTATCTCACGCTTGAGCCTTGTATCGAGTTCGGCACTCTTTTTAGCAAGTATCTCTGCGCGTTCATCTTTAAGCTGTTTCTCTACATCATCTTTTTGCTTTTCTGCCTCTGAATAGAGAACGTTTGCAAAATTGGTCAAAGAATTTTCAGCCATATAATTTCACAGCCTTTCTGCTCACAAATTTGTAAAAATCTATTATAACTTTACGCCGACAGCGTCTTTAACATAGCTTAAGATATAATCATCCGGACGCTGTGAACCGTGGCGGTCGGGAAGCTCTACGATAAGCGGAATCTTGTTATTGATTTTTTGTTCTGCCACATATTCGGGACAGAGATTAACAAGTTTTTCGGTAACAAGAAGAATCGCTATATCAGTGTTTTCAAGTGCTTTGTCGAACGCCTTTCTGAAGTCGTTCTCTCCGTGAACGACTTCACCTTCGATTCCGGCAAGGCGCATACCCGTCTGTGTATCAATATTATCGCTGAGCAAGTAAAACTTCATTCTAAATTCCACTGCCTTTCTGTCCGCATATCAGTCAGCCGTATCCCTGCGGACGGCGGGGGTGCGGCTTATTTTCTTACTGGAAGAGAATAAGCAGTGAGATAATAAGTCCATAGAGTGCGATACCTTCTGCAAGAGCAACGAAGATAAGTGACTTACCCATTATCTGAGGATCCTCTGAGATTGCGCCGAGAGCGGCAGAAGCAGAAGATGATACCGCGATACCTGCGCCGACGCAGGCAAGACCCGTTGAGAGCGCCGCACCTAAATATTTCATTCCGTCAACCGAGCTTG
>CAJKNM010000089.1 GCA_905201285.1 uncultured Eubacteriales bacterium
CCGCCATATATTCGGCGCGGGCAATGCTTGATTTTGTTGTGGTTGAGAGAAGCAGTGCCTCCGGCGGACAGATTTTAAATACGAATGAGATAGATAATTATCCCGGCTTTATTCACAAGAGCGGGGCTGAGCTGGCTGACGCTATGCGGGAGCATGCTCTTGAAATGGGAGCCGAAATTATGAACCGGAATGTCATTTCGGTTAAACGCGACGGAGAGCTATGGAAGATTTCGTTTGAGGAGGGCGGTGAGCTTTCGGCAAGGAGCGTGATTGCGGCAACGGGGGCGGATCATCGGGCACTCGGCGTACCGGGTGAACAGGACCTTATCGGCCGCGGCGTAAGCTATTGTGCGACGTGTGACGGTGCCTTCTTTAAAAACAAGACGGTTGCGGTCGTCGGAGGCGGAGATACCGCGGCGGAGGAAGCGCTCTATCTCTCGGAAATGTGTGACAGAGTATATCTAATTCACCGCCGCGATAAGCTTAGGGCGAAGGCATATCTTGTTGATGCGATTAATAATAAAGAAAAAATTACTTCGCTTTTAAACAGCGAGGTTTTGGAAATTTGCGGATACACAAAGGTGGATAAGCTTGTTCTTGATGACGGGCGGAATATCGAGGTTGACGGAGTATTTGTCGCTGTGGGAACCCTTCCTCAGAACGAGCTGTTTAAAGACCTGGCGGAGACTGATGAACGCGGATTTTTAGTTGCTGGTGAGGATTGCAGAACATCGGCTGATGGCTTGTTCGTTGCCGGTGACCTGCGTTCAAAAAGGCTCAGACAGGTTGTTACCGCCGCGGCGGACGGCGCAAACGCGGCTGCGTCTGTTGAAGACTACCTTGAAAGGTGGAAAAACTGATATGTACGAGCTGTACAATTATATGTGGTTCTTTATTATATATGCCTTTTTGGGTTGGTGCGGAGAGGTTGCCTTTGCGGCAATCAAGACAGGAAGCTTTGTAAACCGCGGATTTTTAAACGGCCCGGTTTGCCCTATATATGGGGCGGGGGTGTGTATAGTCATACTTTGTCTCACCCCTTTCTCGGCCAATTTAGCCGTTTTGTTTATCGGCTCGGTGATTTTGACTTCGGTCTTGGAGTTTTTGACGGGATTTGTACTCGAGAAGCTGTATAATGAAAAATGGTGGGACTATTCCGAAAGACCGTTTAATATCAAAGGCTACATATGCCTTGAATTTTCGCTTTTGTGGGGCGTTGCCTGCATTGTTGTGGTTAAGGTGATTCACCCGTTGATTTCACGCCTGGTTGACTTTGTTCCGATGACCTTAGGCATAATCTTATTATGTATTGCCGTTTCGGCATATCTGGCGGACTCTGCGGTTACGTTTGTTATTATGCACAAGTTCAGAATGTCTGCTAAGGTGCTCGATAAAGTAGTGTATGAACTGAAGGAGTTCTCGGACGGACTCGGTGAAAAGATTTTTGAGAGCGTTATAGGAGCAAAGGAACACAGTGAGGCGCTTATTGATAATTTAGATGACCTGCGTGAAAATGCAGGGAAGCTTAAAAGCGGTATTTCAGAGCGCGCCGAACAGAACATTGAGAAATTCAGCGAGAAGAGGAGGCTTGCAAACGAACGGTTTGCCGCAAGGCTTGAAGAACTCAGACCTATGCTTCAAAAGAATTTTGAGGTCGGCAGACGCACAAGACTTCGTCTGGTTAAAGCCTTCCCTAACTTAAAGGCGACAAGACAGCATCGTACATTTGAACTTACGCGAAAGCTTAAAGAAAAATTAAATGAACATAAGAGTGCATAAAATGATTACGGCACAATTCAAGGAAAATAAACAGTGCTGTTTTTATGGCATTTATCGGATATAGAATCGGATGTTATGCTGTGCGTGTCATCAGTTTATGATATTCATAACGTCGACACGCACAGCATAACTTATTTATCTGAATACTATTACAAATAATTAATCGACAGCATTAAAATTAAGTATAAATTCTATTACAAATACCGCACTCCAGCTAAAATACTCTGCATATTCTCCTTCACCGGTTTTTGAGTTATAATTTTCGTGAATTTTGTCACCGTCATTTTCCACCCATTTAAGAATGGTATCCCTGATTTTATCGGCCGTATCGTCAAAGTGATAATTTTTAAGTCCCTTTGCGGCAAAGTACGCCACGTTTAACCAAGTAGGGCCCCGCCAATAGTTTGTGCTGTAGTTTGGATTGTCGTATGATACCGTGGGCATTCCGAATCCAAATTTATCACGCGCAACAGTATTGCATTTCCGGGCCGCATCTTCCGGAGCGATGATAATATAAAGCGGCATAAACGATGCGGGGGAAAGCACGCTTGAAAACTCTCCCGTTTCATAATTTCTGTCGGTGTAACAGCTGACCGATTCGTTCCATAACTTATCATTTATCTCGTTTGAAAGCCGGTCGGCCTTCCGAAGCCATACATCTCCGTTATCTCCGAGTTCAGAAGCTATAAAACCAAGCGAGCGATATGTCATAACCATATAACAGTTCAAATCTATTGCCCACAGCTTATCGGGTTCGGAATCCCATCTGACCGAATTATCCCATCCCGATTCGTTACCTATCCAGTCATTTCTCTTCTTACCGTTATCAAGCTCTGCGTCATAGTGAAACAACCCTTTAACGCATCTTTTGGTTTCCCAGAATTCTGCATTTTTCATAAGACGCTCATATATACGCGATAGAAATTCCTTATCACCGCTTATCCTATACACTTTCTCACACGCCCAAGCCATCACAGGGGGTTTTGTGAAGGTGTCGACTATCTTCCCGTCAGCGAAAACCACATCGGGAAACATACCGTCATCCAGCTGGAACTCACAAAAAGCCTCCATATGCTCCATAGCGAAATCTGCATCAAGTCTGCTTATGCCAATACAATGGAATGCGGTATCCCAATTCCAGATACCCTGAAATTGTTCGGCACTCGGGAGCAAGCATCGTTTTTTGCCCCAGGGCACATCGTCGGCTCTGCTCACGTTTCGCTGAAGAATGCCTGCCGCCTTCTTTATAAGTCCGTAATCCCGAGGTGTTACATCTTTTTTTACTTCATCTAAAAATTTTTCAACATTTTTAATACTATTCATTTTAATCCCCTTAAAATTATTTTATATTTATAACTCGGTTTCTTTATGGTTTTATATTATCATAAAATTTAGGTTTACAAAATACATAAATAGTGGTAAAATATGAACAAATGTTATGTATGGGGTGTTATTATGCTTATATCAAAACCGCGGAAAAAAGTTTTTCCGTTTTGTATCCGAGTTCCGAATTATAAAATTGATTCGGATATTTTTGCGATTGAAGCAGGCTATAATTGTGTTCCGCCCGGACTTTGCCAGATTTTCAAAAGAGATGTGTTTATTCTTCATTATATTGTAAGAGGAAAGGGAGTCTTTCTTGACTGTAATTTTGATGAATCAAACGGTTATTTTGTCGTGCCGAATGAATTGGAAATAATTAAATCCGATAAAGAAAATCCATATGAGAGTTACTGGATAATGTTCAAGGGTGACGGCGCCGGTGAACTTCTTGAAAAACTGAATCTGAAACATAACTGTGTCTTTAGCGTTGACAATAAACAGGATTGTATAAACTGCATAAAAGAGGTGCTTTTTAAAAAAGATTATTTAAATGAAGCCGAGGAAGCGTATGCGCTTCAATCTGCGCTTTATAAAATTATCTCTATCCATATGAAAAGCGTTGAAATTGACGAAGTCAACACACCGTCCGTTTCCGCTGTCATTGCAAACACAATAAAAAGGAATTACTGTACCCCGATGAAGATAGCCGAGCTTGCAAAAGACCTTAATATAAGCCGTAACTATATGTACACCATTTTCAAAAAAGATTACGGAATTTCTCCGCAGGAGTACCTTATCAGACGGCGAATAGAGAAATCGAAACAGCTGTTAATAAATAACGGTGCAAGGCTTTCAATCAAAGAGATTTCAAACGCGGTTGGCTTTGAAAATCCCCTGTATTTTTCACGTCTGTTTCACGCACGCACCGGGGTTTCTCCGTCACAATACCGAAAAATGACAAAAGAATTGTCCGAATAATAGAATAAATTTCCGTTTTATGCCGTTGCTTTATCATTAAAAATTTATTACAATTAGAGTTGATAAAACTATTTTTGGGGGTATTTTTTGATGAAATACGAAAAGATTGAAATTATCGGCGGAGCCGGAACGGAGCAGAGAATCTATGAGGGTAAAAAGGCAACAATGCTTTTCCCTGCCGAACTGATACGCTGTGGAAAATGGGGCTATGACAGAAAGAATTTTGAACCGCAAAGCTGTTTGAACATAACCGTTGACAGTGACTTGGAGATGAGATACGGAATATGCGAGAGCGTTGAAGTGACCGTAAATTACTTTGACGCGGGAGAAGGTTCGTTTACATTAATATATGACGGTGAGGACAGCGAGGAGGCGGTTACTGAAATCGTTGACCTTCATAACAGTATGAAATGGAGAGATTATACATTTTATATAAAGAATCCGCATTTTAAAAAGCGGTGCGGCGGATATGATATTCGTGTATCCGTATTCTCGCGGGTGATGGGTAACTCGTTTGAGCCTGTTGCTATAGGCGATGTGCTTGTCAGAAAGACGGGAAGGCTTAGCCCTGTGCTCATTCAACCGGCGAAGTCCGAAAATCCCGGAAATATATTCTTTAACGGCGATAAGATGTCATTTACATCAAAACTTTCAAACAGAACCGGTGAAAAACTTTCACTTAAAGCGAAGTATTCGTTAATCGACAGAGATACATTCAATACTGAATGGGAGGCGGAGGCCGAAGTGGGGCTTGAGCCGAACGGCGAGACAACGGTAACTGTTGAACCTGAGACAGACAGATACGGCGTTTACCTGATTAAGATTGAGTTGTTTGACGGAGACGGTGTGTACAGCAGCAAGAACACAAAAGCGGCATATGTTAATTCGTCGCTTGATGTTGCCGCAAATATGACGCTTGGCTTTTCCGACCATTTTGCACAGGGGTTTAAAGGAAAACCCGATATTCCTGTAATGCTTATGAGAAAGGGCGGTTTCGGAATAAACCGCGACGAAATCCTGTGGCAGCATTATGAGCTGAAAGACGGCGAATACAAGGTTCCCGATTTTGAAGAGGAATATTTGGAGGTTGCCGCGAAATATGGAATAGAGCCTTGCTTTACATTAGGAAAGAACAATATGAACATCGGGGTTGAACATTGCCCGGCGAGAACAGCGGAGGAGAAGGAGCGTTTCAGGCTTTATGTAAGGAACGTAGTAAGCGATTTGAAAGGCCGCGTTAAGTATTATTCTATATACAATGAGCCAAATTTGGCTTTTAAAAAGGTTGAAAACGTGCATTGGTACGTTGAAGATTTGAAAATTGCATATGAAGAAATAAAGTCGGTTGACCCCGATGCGCTGGTTATCGGCTTCACCGTGGCGAATATGCCATATTATTGGTTTGAAGAGGCATTTAAACAAGGTGCGCTTAATTATTGTGACGTGGTTGATATTCATCCGTATTGCTGGAACACCTCGCCCGAGGAGTTTGACTTTGTCGAGAGAGTAAAGCGTGTATATGCGTTAATCAAAAAGTACGGCGGAAGCCAACCGGTCTGGAACACGGAATTCGGGTATCCCGTTATGACGAAGGGATGCGGAATTCCCAACGAGAACCTTCAGGGTGAGTATATTATGCATACATATATGTACAGCCGAATGAATAATATATTGGATAAGTTCTATATTTATCAGTTTGCTGATTCAAATAATCTGGACAGAAGAAATTGCGAAGCAAACTTCGGGGTGCTTTATTCAAGGAAGCCGGGAAACCACGAGACGCCGTATGCGGCAAAGCCGGCATACCTTATGCTTGCAAATATGAACAATCTTATTCAGAATGCTGAATGCCTCGGTGAATTTTTCTGTCATGACAGAATGACGATGGCAAGATTTGAGAGACCTGACGGAACGGGAGTTTTTGCATATTGGGCATACTGGAATACCGCGATGAACTATTTGACGATGGATTTGGGAACCGATACGGTTAAAATGTATGATAAATACGGTAATGCAGAGACCTTGAAAAGCGAAAACGGAATTTATGAAATTCCCGTGAAGAAAGAAACAATATTTATTGAGGGAAAATTCACAAGGTTTGAGGATTTGTCGGAATATCCCGCATAATGCGCAGGACAAATATCGGCTAATAAAACCATTGACAAAAAGCTGATTTCGTGTAAAAATATATTAGACATATGTTTTTGGGGG
>CAJKNM010000090.1 GCA_905201285.1 uncultured Eubacteriales bacterium
TCTTTTTAAATTTTTTTCTAAAAAACTCTTGACTTTTTATTTGCAGGCTGTTTTTGTGTTTATTTTATTATATCATATTTTGCATATTTGTGTCTACTTTTTTAGTATAGCACCAAATTTGATATTAAAGACGGTATAGAAGGCAAAAATAAGCCGCCTATACATCCGCATTGTATGTGTTATACGGTTATAGGAGATGTAAAGCTTACATCCCGGCTCGCCCGTGACCCCGAGACAGGTAAGAATTATGAGGTTCGGGGCGATATGACCTATAAAGAGTGGGAAAACAGCCTGACAGATGAGCAAAAGGCGGCAATGAAGCAACATAATAAATATGTTGACAATTCGGGCAAAAGTGGTATAATAGAAGCAGGAAAAGGAAAAATTATGAGTATAAGTAATATAGACAGTCCAATAGAACAGCGAAATACCGCAAAGGGAAATCCGAATGCAATATTGCAAGTCGGAAGACCGTTGAACAACAGGCAGCAGAAGCTTCTTGAGAGTTTAAATGAATATGACAGCCGAACTGTTGTGAATAAAAAAACAGTTAATATGAAGGATTTGTCGGCATTGACTGCGTTTACGGGCGATGAGTTTGCAATGTTTACTAAGGGTGGCGAAAGACTTGTTATACGAGGAAACACGAACAGCGTAAACATTGATGTGCAAAAGGCTTTGGAACTTAGTAAGCAGGGTTATAGGTGGAGCGGGCATACACATCCGGGCGTTGATTGGAATTCTTCAATGCCGTCCGGCGGTGACAAAGAGATACTCAGGTGTTTCAAACAGGAAACAAGCGTGATTTACGATTCAAAAGGTAAGTATAGGACTTTTGACAAGGAGTGATAGTATGTGCAAGATGTTTGATGATTGGTCAACACAAATAGAGGAATATTGTATTAAAAATAATTTGAGCTTTGAAAAAGCGAAAAAAATGTCAAAATGCTGGAGCAAAGATGATATAATTCTTCAATATTTTAACCCTGAAAGCGAGAGTGTAAAAAATGGTTTAGGATTGCTTGATGAGACACCTATGCCGGCAGTTCTGTTAATAATCAAAGATGGGAACAAATTAAAATTTAAACAAACAGAATACACCCAAAAGTATTTGGCAAACTGACATATACAATAAAGATAGGATATTTGAGGTGGAAGAATACGTCCACGTCCACACGCCGATGGTTTGACAAGGGGAAACCCTGAGAGATGCAGGAGAATTGGACGCCTGCCAAATATCCGAACAAGGGATTGCGTAAGCAGTCCCTTTTCTTTTGCCCGAAAGGAGGAAAAGTGTGAATATATCCATAAAGATTGACGGAATCAACAATGTTATAGCGAAACTCAATAACGCCCGAAATATAGAAAATGCACTCATCCGCGGCGGTGAAATTGTGCGGGCGGAGGCACAGGCGAATTGCCCTAAAGATACCGGAAGGCTGGCAAACAGTATTGTCGTACAGAGTGAGGGCGGAAACAGTGTTCTAATCGGGCCAACGGCCGACTATGGTATATATGTGGAGTACGGCACAGGCTCAAAGGGCGACCCGTCAAAGCCGCATACGTCAAAGAAAGGCTGGGTTTACTTCAATGAACGCACGGGCGGATTTGTGTATACAACAGAGCAAGCACCCCAGCCGTTTCTCGTTCCGGCTCTTTACAGTCAAAAGGACGCGGTTATAGAAGCGATAAGACAGGGGCTGCTTGCCACATTATAGGAGAATTAAGATGATTAATGTAAATAAGGTTTTAAACGGCTTGCTTATGCCGTTGTGGGATGAGGGTATAAGCGTGTATTATCAATATCCCGAAACGTTTACAGAACTTCCGGCGGTGTCATACTATGACCTGATAACGGCCGAGTGTTTCAGGGCGGATAACAGCGAACAGACACAGATGTCGCGCGCGCAAATCGATGTATGGGCTGAGCGTGAAGCACAGCCGGGTGAGATTGCTGAAAAAATAAATGCGATAATGCAGGGTGACGGGTGGATTCGCGAACTTGGAAGGGATATGCCGAAGGGTGCGGAAAATCACGTGTATCACTATACAATGCGGTTTGCAAAGGAGATTTATAACAATGAATAAAGAATCGGTTTTGGCGGATTTAAAAGTCTTGCTCGGAATAGACGATACAAGCAAGGACGCTCTTTTGATGATTATAATAAACGACTGTATAGACCGCGTATGCGGATATTGCAGAGTAGAGGAATTCCCCGAGGGATTAGTCAGCCTCTTGCCGATTATGGCGCACAGGGCGTATACGGTCGGCGGATACGGGCGCGCCGACCCTGTCGGAAGCGTTACTATGATTAAGCAGGGCGAACGCACAATTCAATATGAAGGTTTGTCCGGAACGTTGGGCGACTGGCTGACAAACTTCACCGATAGGCTTGAACCGTTCAGAAAGAGAAGGGGGCGGCTTCCGAGTGAGTGTGTTTAGCGTATTTAATAATTGCACGGTTGAAATCGGAACGCTTCAAAGAGGCAGAGCCTACGGCGATGATGAGCTGAAGCTTACCGTTGAAAAATCGTTCGGTGCGGATTTTCAGCCGTACAACGGCTGCTTGGCACAGCGTGAATACGGCGTTGAAGCTGAAGTCTCGGCGAGAATTTACACCGAGCCGACAGACGGAATATTAAAATCGGGTAAAATCGCGGTTGTTAACGGCGCAAAATATGATATTATTTATGTGACGGTGTGGGAATTCGGCGAAATTGCCCTGCTGAGACAACGCAAAGATTAAAACTTGAAAAAGATTAGGCACCTTGTATTTAAGGTGTTTTTATTATGCCAAAAAACAGGAGGTAAAAAGTCAATGGCAGAGAATACGACTGCAACAAACGGGGTTCAGAACGGAGCAAACGCAACGGACACGAACAACGGTTCGGGGCAGAATAACACAGGCACACAAACAGGCGGACAGGCAGAGAGAACCTATACCGAGGCGGAGTTTATCTCGGAGGTAGACCGCCGCGTAAGTCAGGCGCAGGCGAAATGGTCGGCAGAGCTTGACAAACGGCTTGATTTAGCGAGGTCGGAGGGTGAAAAACTGGCGAAAATGAACGCTAATGAACGCGCAAAAGCACAGTTTGAAACCGATAAACAAAATTTTGAGACGGAACGCGCGAGATATGAAGCCGAGCGTCTTGAATTTGAAGCGGTTAAACAGCTTTCGGAGGGCAAGCTTCCCATTAGCTTCGCTAAGATGTGTGTCGGCAAGGACGCAGAGGAAACAAAGACCAACATTGAGACATTCAAAACCGCTTGGGGCGAGGCTCTTCAAAACGCGATAAACGAGCGTATGAAGGGAACAACCCCGAAAACGGGCGGCGCAGCAAACCCCGGTAGACATACCGGGTTCGTTGATGTAATTAACGAGATGCACAGGTAAAGAATTTAAAAACACAAGAAAGGATGATTTATTAATGAGTTATTTGAAAAATGAGTTAACGGGATTCGTTCCCACACCGCAGGCAACGGATATAATCAAAGATACCGTGCGCGGTTCATCGATTTTGCGTATGGCAAAAACCGAAAGAATGACATCGGACAAGAAGAAGTTTAATGTGCTGACAGACGGCGCAGGCGCTTACTGGGTAGGCGAGGGCGAGAGAATCAAGACCAGCGGAAGCAAGTGGATTCACCCGGTTATCGAGGCTAAGAAGCTTGCTGTTATAATTCCCGTAACAAAAGAAAAGCTTGAAGATACAACAATCAACGTGTTTTCAGAACTTAAATCACAGATTGCGGAAGCATTTTATACCGCGATTGACAGCGCGTGCCTTTTCGGTGCGGATTCGCCCTTTTCAACAAATATTTATAAGGCGATAAACGACAATAAAATGATTGTTACCGACAACAAGAATATCGATATTGCCGTTTCTGACGCGATGGCGCTTGTCGAGGAAAACGGATATGACCCGAACGGTTATATCGGCGGAATAGGTGTTAAAAATCAGCTCAGAAAGCTCCGCGATGCAAACGGCGCACCCGCGTATGTGAACGGCACAAGCGGCTCAGAGCTTTATGCTCAGCCTATTGAATTTGTCAGAAACGGAGCGTGGGATAAAGCAAAATGCGACCTTATAACCGGCGCGTGGAAGTATGCGATTATCGGCATACGTGACGGCATCGGCTATGAAATTCTGCGCGAAGCAACGCTTCAGAGTACACTTGATGAGGATGGAAAGCCGCTGTCTCTTGCTGAACAGGATATGGTTGCTATTAAGGCAACAATGCGTTTGGGATTCCTTGTTGTTAAGGATGATGCTTTCGCGGCGTTTAAGTTTGCGACACCGTCTCTCGGAGCTCTTACCGTTACGTCGGTTGAGGGAAGCGCAACGGGCAAGTCGAAAATTACCGTTTCGCCGAATTCAATAGGCGGCCGCAGATTGGTTTATAAGGCGGCGGCTTCCGCTCAGTCGGTTACATATGACGCGGATTTATCGTCGTGGACTGAATTCAACAGCGGCGATGAGCTGACGCTCACAAACGGCCAGAAGATAACCGTTGCGGAAGTAACGGAGGACGGTAAGGCGCGTAAGTTAGGTAATGCGACAATTGTATCAAAGGCGTAAAGAAAATTAAAAAGTTAAAAGAAAGGATGATTTATTAATGCCAAACACAACAATAAAAAAGCCTATGCCGAGAATAGGTGTAGACAAGTACACAATTTTTGAAGTTAAGACCGATACGGCCGAGGGTGCGACCTACGGCGATGCGGTGATGATTCCCGGTACTGTGGAAATTGCGCCGACAGACAACGGCGCAACAGATACATTTGACGCGGACAACGGTCCCTATTCGGTTGAGGACTATCTTGAAAAGATGGGTCACGAAATCACAAATGCTGACATTCCGCCTGAGGTTGACGCTATGATGCGCGGTATAGAGCGCAAGGACAACGGCGTTGAGGTCGGAAAGAACACAAAGGCACCGTATTTCGGTGTTGCGTGGAGGGTTACAAAGCAGAACGGAAGCTTCCGCCTTGTCAGATATTATAAGGGTAAGTACGGCTTCGCTTCACCTGTCGGCGCAAAGACAAAGCCGTCTGAAGGCGCTGCGGAAAAGCAGACCGCAAAGGCAACGTTTACGGCTGTTGCGAGAGACTTTGACGATAACTATTATTACTATATCGACACGGATGACCTTCCCGATACTGTGACGGAAGCGACTGCGCTTGAAAAGTGGTTCACCGATATGAATTGGTATCCGTCAAAAAAATAGTAGACCCCGTTAGTAATGCCGCAAGCGGCGGGGGAACAGTCACTAAGCCGGTGGCAAAGAAATCGGCGGTCGAAAAGACTGCCGAAGCGGCTGAGAACAAGGAGGAATAACAAATGGCGACTGCGAAACAGCAGACGCTTTCCTTTAAAGTCGGGGGCAAGACCGTTGTGTCCCGCCCCTTTGACTTTGAAGCGATGTGTCTTATGAACGATATACACGTACAGCCGAACAGGGGAAGATATTCGGTGTGTTTAAATGCCCTTCCTTATATGTTTGAGGGTACTGAGGTGACAAACGAGGTGCTGAAAAGCGCAAGTATAGAGGATATGGCAAGGCTTTGCGACAGCTTGTGGGAAATATATGCCGACGAGCTTATGAGTATGGCGAAATCAAAATCAAAAAACGCAGAAAGCCGGGCGGCAGATTAAGGGATATTTATTCGACAATGTTTAAATATTTTCATCTGCTCCCGGGCGAAATTTCAAAACAGAAGCCCCGATTGCTTTTCGGAATGCTTGACGGGCTTGACGATTTGGACGACAGCGAATCTTCGAACGAAGTCCCCGAGGAATGGGGATGGTTTTACGGAGAATAAAAACGCTTGACAAAATATGACTGATTTTGTATAATAAATGTCGCGGATAGGAGTTTTACGAGGACGGTCAGCCACCATTTCGATATTAACGGTCGAGAATGGGGGTGATACTCATTTATGGAATACATATTATATTTAACCGTTGTGTTATTAATAATTGTTTCAATAAAAAAGTAAACCGCCCTCTTGCCGGAGAATAACGGTTTACTAAAAACAAAATTCTTCGGTTGACCGTTCAAAACGGAAAACCTCTTATCTGCTTTTATTATATCATAATAAATATATTTGTCAAGAATAAAATTGAATATTATGCGTCTGCATCGGCAGGGGCTTTTTTT
>CAJKNM010000091.1 GCA_905201285.1 uncultured Eubacteriales bacterium
CCACCGACACGGGGATTTTCAGTCCCCTGCTCTACCGACTGAGCTACAGAGGCATAATTGGCGATCCGGATGGGGTTCGAACCCACGACCTCCAGCGTGACAGGCTGGCATTCTAACCAACTGAACTACCGGACCACATTGAATACAGCTTATATATAATAACACATTTTTCGGAATATGTCAACAAAAAATTAAAAATTTTTAAAAATAATTTAACCAGTCACGGTTTATTAAAGTTCAGGATTGAGATGTGTATACACGTCTCAATCCTGAATTTAAATCGTTTTTATTCTTCTGATTCGATTTCGGTTGTGTCTATACCAAAGTGTTCGAGTGCGGCTTTTAACTGGTCATCGTGTTCAACCTTGGTTGCCTTCATTCGCTCATAAAGCTCATGCTGTGTAGTGAGGTCGAATGTTCCGTAAGGATAGAGACCGGTTCTGCTTTGGAAATTATAGATTGCGTCAGCTGTGGCCGCGTCATATTCGTCGTTGATTTCGCCGTCGTACAACCCACAGATTTTAAGAAGCTCTTTAGCGGTTTTGACTTCCGCACCGCTGTCACCGATATTGTAAACACGGGTATAGCCGAATTTCTGATACTTATCTATATCAAACGGAGTAAGCGTGTTTTCAACCGTATCATCAGGGGTGATACCAACACCGTTTATGTTGTTGCCCTTAGGCGTGAGATAAAAACCCATAGTATATTTCATACAGTCGCCGTAAGGCAGGTCGGCTATTGTTTGAATAGTCCCTTTTCCGTAAGATTTTTCGCCTATCAGATACGCGCGGTCGTTTTCGGAAAGAGCGGCGGTCAAAACCTCAGATGCACTCGCTGAGTTTTTATTGATAAGCACAACCGTGTCAAACTTCCGTGTGTCGTCACTTTCTGCCTTATATGTTACATTAAGCAGATTAATTTTATGATCCTCGGTGGTGATTATCGTGTCCTTAGGCAGGAGGTAATCGGCCATTTGGATTGCCTGATCCAATAATCCGCCGCCGTTATTGCGAAGGTCAATGGTAATCCGGGTTATACCCTGACTTGATGCACTGTCAAGTTCATTTTTAAACAGCTCTGCTGTGTTGGAAACAAATCCCGAAACGCGAATGTACATCATTTTATTCTTGCCCTCGCCATAAACCTTGCTTATGACCGAGTTTCCGATAATCGGCTCACGTTTAAGCTGCATATAAATAATATTTCCGGTGTCCGGGCGTTTTATTCCCAATGTAACCGTTGTGCCTTCTGCACCTTTTATATAAGAAGCCGCGGTATCGGAATTCATACCTGAAAAGTCTATTCCGTCGGCGCTTACTATTACATCACCCACTTGGATTCCGGCTCTTTCCGCCGGGGTTCCTCCGATAACGCTCTGAACATCAACGCCATCGCTGTTCATTTGAAAGGTTATGCCGATGCCGACAATAGTTCCCGAAATCCTCTCTTTCATTGCGGTGGCCTCTTCGGGCGTATAATATTCGGAGTGTTCATCTATTGACTCAAGCATCGTTTTCATAACCGATTCATATAGCTCGGGGTTTTGTTCAACAGCCTTTAGAAGTGCGTCCTTATAGAGATTCTGCTGCGTTACCGTATCATAGCGTGCGTACATACTTAAATACTGAGCAACCTGATCGACGAGCGCGGATTTATTCGCACCGTCGGTCGCGGAAGCATCCTCATCAGCAAAAACAACACTGTATGATGTGGAAAGCATCATAATCAAAGCAAGGCATATACCTGTTATCCGTTTAAAAAATCTATTATGCTTTTGCATTTCTATTCTCCTATTCATAATTTAATCAGACGTTAAGCACCAGGTAGGGAACGGATATACTTCCATCCGCCGCTATTGATACAACAAACCATACCTCGCGGTCAGCGTAATTATTGACCCACTCGGGAGAAAGCGGATTTTTATCTTTAAAAAACATTCCGGCGGTAATAACCCGGAGTTCGGTGTACTCGGCGGCTTTTGCAGCCGCCTCTGCTTCATTATTCTGTATAGCGGGGCTAACCCCGGTCAAAACCATTTTGTTTGTCGGAGTGTCATAATAAAAGAGCTTTCCTTTAAGGGCATAAACGCCTGTTATATTTCCGTTTTCGGCCGCGTATGTGGGAACAGCCGAGAAAATCAGTGTTAAAACCGCGGCGAATACTATAATAATCTTTTTCATATACGTCCTCTCGCTTTCAAAGTTTTACATCCTATCAGGAGCGGTTATTTTAAGCATTCCCAAAATTCCCTTCATAACTATTCTGACGCTGTCGACCAGTTTTAGCCTTGCCGCCATAAGTTCGGCGTCCTCATTTTTCACACGACAGGAATTATAGAATGAGTGGAAGTCGGTAGCAAGCTCCATAATATAACGGGTGATTCTTGCCGGTTCAAGGCTCTCCGCCGACATTCTGATCTCGTCCGGAAGGTCACCGAGTTTTTTGAGCAGATTAAGCTCTGACTCTTCTTTTAAAAGTGACGGGTTGATTTCGGAATAATCCTTAACGGAAACACCGTCCTCGCCGAGAAGTCTTAAAATGCTGCAAATCCTTGCATAGGCGTATTGAACGTAATATACGGGATTGTCATTGCTCTGCTGTGCGGCAAGGGTGAGGTCAAAGTCAAGGTGACTGCCGGCACTTCTCATATTAAAGAAGAATCTTGCCGCGTCAACGCTTATATCCTCAAGCAGGTCAGATAGGGTTATTGCCTTTCCGGTACGCTTTGACATTCTGACAACCTCGCCGTCCTGCATAAGACGAACGAGCTGCATCAGAACAACGGTGAGCCTTGAAGAATCAATTCCGACTGCTTCAAGCGCTTTCTTCATTCTGGCAACATGACCGTGATGGTCAGCGCCCCATATATTTATTGCTAAGTCATAGCCGCGTGTTTCAAGCTTGTTGATATGATATGCAATATCCGCCGCGAAATAGGTCGGGATTCCGTTCTTTCTGATAAGGACCTCGTTCTTTTCAAGTCCCATCTTTTCACAGTTAAGCCAAAGCGCGCCGTCCTCTTCATAGGTAAAGCCGTTATCGCGGAGCCTGTCAATCGCCGCCATAACCTCGCCGTCTTTGTGAAGCTTGCTTTCTCTGAACCACACATCGTATACGATTCTGTATTTCTCTAAGTCCTCGCGAAGTGCGGTCACGTTCTTTTCAAGAGCATAGTCAACAAGTGCGGCTTTCCGCTCCTCCTCGCTGACGTTTAAGTGTTTATCGCCGTAAAGCTTAATAAAAGCTTTTGCGTGCTCTCTTATATCATCGCCGTGATAGCCGTCTTCCGGGAATTCAATCGCGTCCTCACCCTTTAACTCTTGAATGTATCTTGCGTTAAGTGAATTTGCGAACTTTTCAATCTGGTTGCCCGCGTCGTTCACATAGAATTCACGGGTTACGTCATAGCCCGCATATTCAAGAACCGAAGCAAGGCAGTCGCCGAGCGCGCCGCCGCGGGCGTTTCCCATATGCATAGGGCCTGTTGGGTTGGCGCTTACGAATTCGACCATTACCCTTTTTCCCTTTCCGAGGTCGATTTTACCATAGTCGGTGCCGCGGCTTTCTATATCCTCCATAACGCGATAGAGCCAGTTCGGAGTGAGATAAAAGTTGATAAAGCCCGCTCCGGCAACCTCAGCCTTCGCTATGTCCCCATCCTCGCCGAGATGAGAAACAATCGCTTCGGCAATTGCTCGCGGAGCACAGCGAAGAGGCTTTGCAAGCATCATAGCGAGATTACACGCAAAGTCGCCGTGCGACTTGTCTTTAGGGACTTCAAGCTTAACCTTTTCGGTTATATCGACATTTTCTCCCGAAAGTTCTCCCGATTCAACAGCCGTGTTAAATGCGCACACCACCTTGTCCGTTATCTTGGTTTTCATTTCATCAAAAATATTCATTGGTACAACATCCTCTCTAAAATCTATTATGCCATTATGCCAAAACGGCGCGCTTTCTTCGGCTTCGGCGAGTTGTTTTTATCAGACGGCTTTATGCTTTCGAGTTTAACGTTAAGTGAATTTTTGAAAAAATTCTCGTTGTCTGGGTCTAAGGTGTAATCAACCTTGACCCAGCCGTTTCCGTTGTTTATATCAAAATCAACGTCAAGCGTCTTGACTGAAGCGGCGACGTCACCGTAAGGCGTCGGATACAGGCATAAGTTCTGTTCGCCTTTTGTATAACAAAGGTTCATATTAAACTTTCCCTTGCGCTTTACGCTTACATTTCCATCCCAGATTTTTATTGTGGTGGTCGTATCGGCAAACCCTGTCATTTCGCTCTCTTTATATATTATATAATACTTTCCGTTGACCTCGCCGAACTTGCCGAAGGTTTCAAGCTCAATAGGTTCATCACCGTCACCGTTTATATCCTGATACGTTTTTATCTTAATTAAAACATTATCATCCATAGTTATCTACCTCAATACTTTTCTATATCGATTTTATGAACGCTTCCCTCAATGTGCTTGTCGAGAAAAACGCTGCCCAGTTCAGCGAAACCGTCTACCGTGTCGCTGACATAATATCTGTCGGTTCCTCCCTTTTTGTCACAGAGCATTCCGCTTGCCTCAAGTCTTTCGCGGGCTTCAACGGCGGCCTCAGCGCCGGAGTCAATAAGCTTAACCCTATCTCCCATAAATTTTTGAATTTCCTCTCTGAGAAGAGGATAGTGAGTACAGCCGAGTATTAGTGTGTCAACACCGCTCTCTTTTATGGGCGTTAAATATTCTTCAATAATCATCCGGGGAATCGTTCCTCTTAAATATCCGTTTTCGACCAGCGGAACAAACATGGGACACGCACGGCTGAACACCTCTAAATCGGGGTTCATACGGTTTATTGTCTGAAGGTACTTTCCGCTGTTTATTGTTCCCTGTGTTCCTATTACGCCGATTTTTCCGTTTTTGGTTGTTCTGACAGCAGCGGCACAGGTCGGTTCAAGAACGCCGATGATTCCGGTCTTTATCTCGTCCTGAATTTTGGGAAGAGCCGCGCTGCTTGCCGTTCCGCAGGCAATTATGATAAATTTTATATCAAAGCTTTCAAGAAAGCTGATATTTTGTCTTACATATTTGACGATTGTTTCGGGGCTTTTTGTTCCGTAAGGAACCCTTCCTGTATCGCCGAAATAAATTATATCTTCATCGGGCATAATCTCCATAACCTTTTTTACACAGGTCAGTCCGCCCAATCCCGAATCAAAAACACCTATGGGTCTGTTATCCATATCTTCCTCCAACTAATCCGCCATTGCACATTCAATCAGCTTGTCAAGCAGAGCCGAAATTTCAACCCCGCTTTTTTCCCAGAGCTTCGGATACATACTGATTGAAGTGAATCCCGGCAGAGTATTTATCTCGTTCAGCTTTATCTCGCCGGTCTCCTTATCCATAAAGAAATCAACGCGCGATAAACCCTTGCATTCGCATATCTTGTAAGCGGCAACCGCATAATTTCGAATCCTCTCGGTTGCTTCGGCACTTATGGGCGCCGGCATAAGAAGCTTTGAATTTTCATCTGCATACTTTGCGTCGTAGTCATAGAATTCCGCCGCAGGAACAATCTCGCCTATAATGTCGGCGCAAACGGGGTTCTCGTTACCGAGAATGGCGCTCTCGATTTCACGTGCATTAACCGCCTCTTCAACAAGAATTTTTCTGTCGTGCGGCGCGGCCGCGGCAAGACCCGCTTTAAGCTCATCGCGGTTTGATGCCTTGCTTATTCCGACCGAAGAGCCGGCGTTTGACGGCTTGACAAAACATGGGTAGCCGAGCTTTTCTTCTATCTCGTCAAGTTTTGATTCAGCATAGTTTCCGTTTGAGTCCGTCCGGACTTCAACCCAATTTGCCTGAGGAATCCCTGCGGCTTTAAACATAATCTTTGCCACACATTTGTCCATACAGATTGCACTTCCTATTACTCCGGGGCCGACATAGGGGATCCCGGCAAGTTCAAAAAGACCCTGTATGGTTCCGTCCTCACCGTTTCTTCCGTGCATAGCGGGAATCGCGGCGTCTATCTTTATCTTTTGAACTCCGCTGTCGCTTAAAACAATGATTCCGCGGTCAGAGCGGTCGGGAGAGATAACGGCATGAGCATACTTATTACAGTCCCTGTCGAAATCTATAACCTCATCGGCTT
>CAJKNM010000092.1 GCA_905201285.1 uncultured Eubacteriales bacterium
TGGCCGCCGATGCAAACAATGATAAAAATCTTTTTAACTTCATTTGATTTCTCTCCTTTTAGTTTTTAATTATATTTACCCTTTTAATTATTCCTTTACGCTTCCTATAGTCATACCCTGTATAAAGTACTTCTGGAAGAACGGATATATAACAAGCATAGGTCCGAGAGCCACCATACAGAGCGCCATTCTTGCGCTCTCCGACGGAATCTTTTCCATATCGCTTGCTACACCCGAGCTTTGTGCATCTTCAAGCATTTGCTGAATATTTGTCAGCATAGACTGAAGAAGAAAAGACAGGGTATACAGTCTCTTATCCGTTATATAAAGCATAGGCGTCATCCAGTCATTCCATTTATCAAGCGTTATAAAAAGCGCAATAGTCGCTATGCCCGGAAGGGAAATAGGCATTACCAATTGAAAAAATATCTTATATTCGTTCGCACCGTCTATTGTTCCTGCTTCTATTATGGAAAACGGTACCGATGAGGTGAAGAATGACTTAAGCACCAAAACATTCCACGATGAAAACGCACATGTTATCATCAGTATAATCGGTGTGTTCGTCAGATGAAGCGCTTGGGTATTTATTATATACGCCGCAACCATACCGCCGTTAAACAGCTGCGTAAAAAATACAAATATCAAGAAAAACTTTCCGTGTTCAAAGTCCTTTCTGGATATAACATATCCGTACATTGCTGTAGCAAGCACACCAAAAAACACGCCCGCCGCAACGGTTACTATAGTCATTGCGTATGCGGAAAGTATCGAATAGCCGGTGCTGAATACATATTTGTATCCGTCAAGTGATATTTCCTTCGGCAGAATACTGTAGCCGTGCGAAACGATTGCCCCTTCGGAACTGAACGAAGCGCTGAGCGCCATCAGCACAGGTATAATGCACAGTACGCAGAAAATTATGAAAAATATATGAAGAACAATATTAAGCGTTTTATTTTTAACTCTCATTTGTGCATTCCTCCTTTAAAATATTCCGCCGTCTGAATCAAGCTTTTTAACTATTCTGTTTGATATAACTATAAGCACAAATCCAACAAGCGAGTTAAGCATTGAAGTAGCAGACGCCATACCAAGGGTGTTTGCCCCCGAACCTGTCATAAGATTATATGTATATGTCGATATAACGTTTGTAGTATTATAAAGCTGAGGCGTATTAAGCGGAATCTGATAAAACAAGCCCATATCTGTTGTCAAAATAGCACCGACTTTTAGTACAATCATCATCGATATTATAGGCTTAATAGCCGGAATTGTTATATTCCAAAGCTTTTGGGGTATTGAAGCGCCGTCTATATCCGCCGCCTCATACAGCTGAAGGTCCACACCGGCAAGAGCCGATGTGTATATTATTGAGCTATACCCCCAGCTTTTCCAGAAGTAAACAATGATTAAAATTGCCGGCCAATACTTCGCCTCCATATACCAATTAATCTTATCCATTCCGAAAATCGGTAAAATTTCATTATTTATAACGCCGGATTCCATACTGAGAAAGCCAAAAACAAGATAGCTGACTATAACCCACGACAAAAAATGCGGCATTATCATTATGGTCTGATACACCTTCTTGCTGAGCTTTCCCCAAAGCAGGTCAAGCATAATGGCAAGAAGAATAGACATAACCATTCCGATAAACAAAAACATAATGTTATATAAAATTGTATTTTTAAGAGCCGTTAAAAGCGAGGGCGCGGATAATGCATATCTGAAATTATCAAGCCCGCACCACGCCGAGCCGAGTATGCCGTCTCTGAAGTTTATCTTTTTAAACGACAAAATCATTCCGAACATAGGAAGATAATTAAACAGAATAAGGTACAAAATACCCGGAATAAGCATCACATACAATGCGCTTCGCTTTTTTATAGTATCCGTAAAGCTTCTTTTTTCGGCTTTTGCTCTAATTGCTGATTTCAATGTTGTTCACTCCTACTTATTTTATTTCTTGTTTTTCAGAAACTCATCGTATTGCTTCTGCATTTCTTCCTGAACTTGCTTAATCGGCGTTTTTTCAAGTGCAGCATAATATTTATCCATCTCTGCATCATAGTCGATATCAACAGAGCCATATGCGCCTATATTTCCGTAAGGCTTCATCGCGTCCGTAATCTGGGGTATCAGATGCGAAACAGTTGAAGAATCAAACACAAAGCCTGTTCCGTCTCTTACAATACCCTTTTCATTGAACTCTTTAAGCTTTGTAAGCTTTTCGGGGTCATCCGTTGTCTTAAGATAATCTATAAATACATTTCCGAGAGCCCAGGTGTTTCCCGCCATGCTGTAACCCGAGTTAGCTATAAGTTCAACCGTATTGTCATTAACCTTTGTATAATGCTTGCCTTCAATGCCGTAAACAACAAGGTTTTTAACAACGGGGTCGGTATTTAAAAGGTTTAAGAATCTTGCTGTTCTTTCCGGATTCTTTGACTTTGTTGAAATAACCTGAAGCGAACCGAGTCCCGGAAGCGAATCCATATAAACATCCGAAATCTCAGCCTGTGCAATGGGATACTGGCATTTTGACTGTAACTCAGCCGCCTTTCCGGGCTTTATACCGGTAAAGTATGCAAATGTCTTTCCGGAATTAAATCTCGCCTGAAGGTCACTTGCTGTTGCAACATCGCCCTTTACAAGACCGGATTTATAATAGTCTCTTGTTGCCTCGTACTCACGCTTGCCATTATTATTCTTTTTGTCTTTATCCAGTATGATTTTAGTAGCGTCACCGCCTTGTTCCTTGCCTTCGATTCCCAAAACTCTTAAGTTTTCAAGCGGGCAAACAAGCTGAGGATCATTATACATATCGCTTATACTGTAACAGCTTTTATCCCAGTCGATAGGATAGTCAATGCTTGTCTCGTTTTTCTTAATCATCTCGGCAACGGGCTTAAAATCTTCAAGCGTTTTATACTTTGACATATCGATATTGTATTTTTCCGCAATGTCCTTTCTGTAAATCCAGCCCTGCTGAGTAACTATCTCCTTATATGTCGGAACGGCATAAATTTCTCCGTTGACGGTTGCCGCGTCAATCATTTCCTGCGGAAGCTGATCGAAAATATCCTTTAAATATGTATCTTTGTAATCGGTAAGCGGAGCAAAGGCGCCTGACACCGAATTTGAAAGATAGTCAAGTGCAGAGTTTGAAGCAAATGCAAGGTCAAAATATTCGCCCGCCTTTATCATCGTCGAAACCTTATCGTTATACTGACCGGGGTCAAGCATAACCATATTTACCGTTGCGTTTATCTTGTCTTTAAGATATTTATTAAGTTCTTCCTCAACAAGGTCAACATCCTTTTGAGGACTGTACTTAATATACCATTGAATCTCGTACGGATCACTCGGAACCGTATTCGGATCCTCTCCCTTTGCCGCTTTCTTTTCCTGACCACATCCGGAGACCGAAAGCAACAAAACCGACGCCATCAAAATGCTTACTAACTTCTTCATAAAAACATCCCTTTCTTTTTGCCTATTCCGCCCTTTGCAAAATAGTGCATATATTTAAATTTAATTATTTTTCTTAAACTGCTTTTAGCCCTAAATCATAGGAATAAATACTCCTCCGACAACCGAGCGGTTCTGGAAAGCAATGTGCGCCCCAGTAGATGAATAGTACCAATCCGTAAGCGGCACTCTGTCCGATGTCTCGTTTATCATATTTACTATGCACTCGGTAACCTTCTTAAAATATTCCTCATCGTCGGTTATGCAAGCAGACCACATAAGCCAATCAAGCTTTGTATAATCCGACCTTGAATCAAGAGGCACTCCGTATCTGTTGATTTTTGTCTTGTAAAGCTTAACCTCGTTTTCTTTAACCTTTTTTGAAAAGATATTGAAGTCTAAAATGTTGTCCCATACAATATTATATTTAATGCTCCAGCTTTCCGGGTTGTCAAAAGACAATCTTGTTCCCCCATGCTGCGCTTTAGCATCTTCTTCCCATTTTTCGGCATAATCTTTTGCTTTTTTCATATACTCTTCATCGCCTGACAGTGATGAGTACGCTGCTATTCCGAGTATTGCTTTTAAGCTTAAATTGCAATTATGGTTTGACTTTCCGGCAAAATCGTCCGTGCAAAGCTGCATACCCGGGTCATACCCGTATTTCACAAGATATTCTGCCCACCGCTTCATTAAAACCTTGTTTTCTTTAAATAATTGAGGCGTTTCCTTTAAATATTTTTTTACCGCCGCAAGGCATATAAGCATATTTCCCGTTTCCTCAATTGGCATCTGACTTAATCTCTGTTTCTCTTCATCATTGCTTTTTCCATACACCTGACCATTGGCAAGCGGATAACACCCCACATCATGCGGGACAAATTCATAAGGCCACTCTTTTGACTTTGCATACTTTACTATCGGTCTTAGCATAGCTTCTACAAGCTTTGGGTTGTATTTTAAGAAAAGGGGCATCGACGGATAAGTTAAGTCAAGTGTACCCATACATCCGTTCGACTCACATTCTTTCGACAAGAATATAAAATTCCCATCATCATCGGTTCCGAGCTTATGAGCGGCAACAGCCTGCCTATAAGCCAGAGACACTATTGCTTTATATTTTTCACCATATTTCATTGCTTCTTCCTGAAGCCTTTTATCAAAGCCGTCGCAAAGCCTTTTCAGCTCTTTATATTCATTCTTCGCAGCTAAAACCATCTCTCCGAAATCCGAAAAAAATCTGGTCGAATATTCCTCCTTCGGTCTTTCAAAGTACTCCATCGTTTTAATCTCGTCATACGCAACGGTAATCACCCCTGCCATTTCAGGCTTAACTACTGTTATATAAGGCATATCACCGTATGCGCTGTACACTTTCTCTGATGAAACTTTTTTTATATCACAGCAGAACGGTCCCCTATCATTATCGCATATTGCCACAAACGCATCCTTATCACATAGGTGAAGGTAGCCCCAATTGATTCCAACCATATCTCCCGATTCGGAAAGCAGCTTCTGAACTTTATTTCCGCAGCACATCGAAAATTCTGTCTGTCTGAAGGTTACCTCTTCATTTGCATTTCCGACGCAGCACCTTGCATTTATTCCGAAAACAAATTCAATTTTTTTATCCTCTTCGCATTTTCTTTTTATAACATATTCTATGTAACTTACCGGTCTTGAAAATATATCCGGTCTGTCTATCAGAAGCGGTGTAACAAATGTAAGCGTAACCTCTGCGAACTCATTCTCAAATTTGTATATTGTGCTTAGCGGTCTGACCTCAAGCCCGGTTTGAAGCATTTTATGTCCTGCCTGAACAAAATCGTTTGATGTTGCCCCCATCGAATAAAACTTGTCGCAAACATTTATGCCAACCATAATAGGATTTGGCTTTTCTGTCCAATTTCTCGTTGTATCATCGTGCAGGCAGTCATTACATGACCATATTGAAAAATAAGGGTCAACCGTAATAAGAGGCACAGCCGCCGGTCTTACGTTCATAAAATAATCCTCCTGAGTTATATGTTTAATACCTGTTATTTTGATTTTGGTGATTTTTAACAAACTCCAAAAAACTTCTTGACATACTTATAGTTTACTGTTATAATTGACAAAAAACAATGTATTATATAATTCAAACAATGAGGTATATACGCATGAAGGAAGAAATATACATATTTTATCAGTCAAGAGAAATGAAAAATATAGTCAGATTTCAAATATGCGGAAGGACTTTTCCGGATAAAAATTATTCGATTTACAGACCCCCTTCTTCCGAGGTATCCTGTATAGAATATGTGGAAAGCGGTTCAGGCATAATAAATGTAGGCAACAAAACATACTCTGTAACGCAAGGCGATACTTACTTTCTGCACGGAAGAGTTGTACATCGATACTATTCGGACAAAGATAACCCGTGGCAAAAAGTTTTTG
>CAJKNM010000093.1 GCA_905201285.1 uncultured Eubacteriales bacterium
CGAACGGCGCAAGGGCGCGGCTTGCGCAACCGGGTCGGGCAAATCGCGGCAGCCAACAAAATTATTTTGATTTTTATAAATATCCCGCGAAAATTTCATTCCCTTGCCGGATTAAAGCGCACCGCACTTGATGGTAGGTATAATTCCGAATTATACCTACCCCCTCGCATTAAACAAAATTTCTCTCACTCCGGCATAAATTTCATCAAATTCAGAAAGCGGAAGGGGATTCCTCCCCAATCCGACTTCAATAGTGAACCCGGGTTTTTTAAACTTTCGTATAAACCAATCTTTATACCCGCCATAAGAAGCGATTCCCGAAACCTCATCGCGTTTGTATTGGCTGACAGACTCGAATCTGTTGAGTATTTCCTCTGTTCCGTCCGGAATATACCCACAAAAATCATAGTATATAACCTCGCCCTGACTGTGCAGGGCAATAACAGTATCAAACCTGTTTTCTCGGGTGAAATCAGCTATCGCCTTTGTTTCGGGCTCGGATTCGGGATATCCGCCGCCGTACCGCGTCGGCCCGGGACCTGTGACCCCGTACTTTTCCTCCGTTTTTTTTGATAACTCCCATAACGCATCGAAATTGTGATTTATGTCGACACCGCGCGAGTTTGCCTGCCATCTTTCTCCGCTTGCGGCGATTTCAACCCCGTCAGGGTTCACCATGGGAACAATATATAAAGCTGTGCCGTCTAATATATCGGGTACATTACCTGCGGCAATCATACCGCAAAGCTCAGCGGCAAAGGTGACTAAAACCTTCGCCGTCAGTGACTCCATGCCGTGATATGCGCCGGAATAAAATATCCGCCGAGAACCGCGGCCGAGCTTGAGCGCATAAATGTCCCTGCCGAGAACCGACTTTCCTATTGGAAATATACAGGTATCGGGAAACCGATTTTTGATTTCTTTCAGATCCTGTTCAAGCGAGCCATAGGCATAACAGTTGTTTAACAATTTAATCACGCCTTCCTTTTTGTGAATACCTTACAATTATATGCCCGTATAAATATAAAGATAAACAAAATATTTAACAATTTCTTAAAATTTTTAAAAAAGTTAAAAAAACTATTGAAAAATTCGCATAACTGTAGTATAATACAGAATGTAAATTAGAAAATAATTAGAATACGGGTTATTATACCATTAAAATTATTCCGAATTCGCCCCTTGCTCAAAGGGACACGGCAAGATATTGTTTCCTTGCCGCTGCGGTGGGCATGGCGGAACCGGGGACGGCGATTATTCCAAACAATATCTTGCCGAATTAAAGCGCGCTGCGCTTGACGGAAATATAAACCCGTATTGACAAAATAAATTTTTAGAAGAAAGGAGGACGCCTGAAATTAACTAAATAATACTTGTGGTATAGACAGCTTGGGTTATCGATGATTCATTGTATTAGTTAGTGTATCAATAATTATCGCGGAAATACTTAAAGCATAAAAAACTTAAAAGCTAAAAAGCGTGGAAATGATTTTAAAATTGTTGGTAAATATTATTTAGGAGGCATGATAAAAATGAAAGTTAATAATTTGTTAAAAAAAGTTGGCTCGGTTATAACAACCGCGGCTCTTCTTGCGACTCTCGGCACAACCGCTTTCGCGGATGGTGGTGTTACCGTGGGTGTAGGCGGCGAGGGTATTAGTATTACAAAAGTAGAAACCGTTCAGCATGAGAATTCTACGGATGTATATGATGTTACTGTTACTTATAAAACAACAAAAGACAATGCTGTTGGTATGACAATGTTGGTATATAAGAATAAAGATGATAGTTCGTTGAATGATAATGCGGCTAATCCGTATAACGAGGGGTCAATGCAGATTATAGGCATTGATCAGACCAAGGCGGAAAGTAGTTCTGATGGTTCCGCAAAAGAGGGAAGCTTTACATTCAGCGTGACAACAAACGCAGGGACAACGGAGGCGCCTAACGTTTATCATATTAAAAAGGGTAAAAAGGCTCTCATAGCTGTCAGCGGTGATAAATGTACACCGGCATATGCTGCGCTTTTGCTTAAAGCAGCGGCTAAAACAATTGCTCAGAAAACATTAGTGGATTCTGTTACGGTGGCTGCAAATGCTTCAGATGCTGAGATTCAATCAGCACTAGACGATGCAGCGAAAAATGCAACGGTGGAAGTTACGGATGACGTGAAAAATAATCATCAGGTTTCACTTGACAAAGCGGATATTAAGGATGCTAATTGGACACCTGGCGAGAATGGTGAATATACTAGACATTATACATTTCAAAAGGGAAATACCTCTATAGAGGGTGTTGAATTCAAAGAAGATAAAACCGTGGTAGTCACCGCAACAATCACCAAGGAAGCGGTATCTGGTATGGTTGCAAAACTTGGCTCAGCAGAGGTTACAGGCAATGTTGCGACAATTTCGGTAAATAATAGTGTGCTTAAAGATGCTACGGATTTATCTGCACTGACCACATATTTGAATACAAACTATGCTGATGTTCAACTCAAAGCAGATGGCTTAACAGACACAATTAAAACCGGAGCTTCGTTTGAACCACGCGATGAGTATGTTGTGGATAAGACAAGTTACACATATACTGCTACCGTTAATGCCGGTACCGGTAAAGATGGTAATGTTAAGCTTGATGCTAACCAACCGATTACTGTTACAGTAAACATCACAAGCGATTCTATTGCCGATGTTAAGCTTATGAAGGATAATGCTGAGGTTACAGGCGAGCTTGATTCTGTTCAGGTTCCGAGCGGTACTACCGAAGCCAATGTACCGAATGAGGTTAAGAAACTGCTTTCGGATTATAGTTTAAGCTACACCGAAAACAAGAACGGAGCTTCTGCAACAAAGACGATAGCTTTAACTGATAATAAAGTTGGGTATACAAGTGCTGTAAAGGATGGGAAAGTAACTTTTACCATTAATACAATAGATGGTATAGCTCTTGTATCTCCGTTTAGCGTTGTTGTTCCTTACACAATTGCTCCGGCAGGTGTACCGGTTTATCTTGGTGATGTAGACTTGGATGGAGAGGTAACTTCCAATGACCTTAATGTTTTGAGATTCCATATAGCTGGCAGAAAGGAACTGGAGTCTATAGGAAAAGAAATAGTGGCAACGGTACCTAGTTATGTTGAGTAGTAAAAACAACATAAGGAAATATAAATTGTAAAAACTATTGTTAATTATTAATTATATTATTAAAATGGAGGAAATTATAAATGAGAAACTTGAGAAAGATTTCTGCTATTGTATTAGTTATAGCAATGATGTTCTCGCTTGTGGCGATTAATGCTTTCGCAGAAGATTCTACAGCGGTTAGTATTTCGTTTAAGGTAAAAGCGAATGGTGAAAAAGTATCGTCTGCTAAGGTGGGGACGAAAGTTTCGGTTGAGGTATATATTACACCTGGGGAGTATTCCGCTATATCAGGAACTTTTTTGGCGGTAAATAATGTTGCTGAAGCAGATGTAAAAGTAGACAAAGATGTCCTTGCTACCCCCATCATAACAAATAATAAAATATTTGTTGAAGGAGCAACTGCAAGCAAGAACTTTATAGTCACAGAAAAGCCTATAATGACAATCGATATTACAATTCCAGAAACAACAGAGTCAAGTCTTGACTTGGTTACAATAGATAAAATCGGTGCTAACGACAAAAATATGGATAAAATTTCGGGTATTGATAAAACTGTAAAAGCAACGGTTGGAGTTACACCTGTATTTACCGCTAAAACAGCTAAACCTTTCAAAGGTGAGGTAGAAACATCTAAGGTTACCGTTGGTCTTGACACAGATAAGGATACGGCTCTTAAAGGAATCACTGCTACAGTTTATGGCACTGATACAGCTAAGGAAGTTGAGCCAGGCTATACTATTTCATGGAAAGAGTCTACACCTGCATATAATCCTAAGGTTGCTGGTTCATATGAATTCAAGGGCGACGTTGATATAGATGGTAATGGTGCAGCTATAAAAGGAAAGCTTACAGATGCTATTACTGTAACGGTTAAGGTTGATCAAATAAATGTTGCGGATGATGCAACAATTGCAGCTGTTGAGAACCTTCAGTATCAGAAGACAGAGAATGACGGCACAGTTGCAGAAGCGACAATTTTAGCTGACGCTAAAAAACGCAAAACGGTTAAGGCAACTAAGGGCGAATATTCTACAGATCTTGAACTTTCAAACTGGGCTACTTCCGGAGCGACAAAGACTTTAGATTCGAAGACATTAACTACCTATGACGAAACAACAAAGGCTCCTAAAGCAAACTTTGTTACAATTACCGCTGATGCTACAGCAAAGAGTGATGATAAAAACTTTAAGGGCACAAAGCAAGTAACATTCTATGCTGTTGTTGTTCCGGCTGAGATTAGTGGCTCTAAGTTCTCAGTTGATAACGCTGCACAGTACGGAAACGCAAAGGTTACCTTTACTATCCCGGGTGCAGAAGTAAACGGAAAGAAAGTAACAGCTTATATGTACACTCAGCTGACAACAGACGGTAAGATTGACGAGACCTCACTTGCTAAAAAGGATAAAGTTGAAGGAAAAGTTAACACTGATGAAATTAAGGCTACAGTAACAAGTGAAGAAGGCGCTCCTGTGACATATGAGGATTACACCGGTTCGCTCCAGTTCCCTTCATTCGATTCACTTGGTCTTACGACAAACAATAAGTTCTATGTTGTATTGAAGGTTGACACAGCGACAGTTAAGAACGGCGAAGATATGTATGTTGAATCTTATGTTCTTCCTGAGTCTAACAGACGTCCCGGAAGCAGCGGCGGAAACAGCGGCGGAACGGTTGTTGTTAAGAAGCACGATGTAAAGGTAACCGAGGGCACTAACGGAACAGCTACTGTTGATAAAGAAGCTAAGGTTGGTGACACTGTTAAGGTTGACGTTAAGCCGAACGAAGGTTATAAGGTTAAAGAGATTATTGTTAAGACTGCTGATGGAAAGACAGTAGAAGTTGATCAGAAGAACCGCACATTCGTTATGCCTGACGGTGATGTAACCGTTGAGGTTGTATACGAAGAAGGAACAGAAGAACCGACCGTAGCTGACGGAAAATTCACAGACGTTCCCGATACTTTCTGGGCTGCTGCTGATATCTACACTCTTAAAGAGGCAGGAATCATCAACGGTAAGTCAGATAAGGAATTCGACCCTGAGGGTAAGGTTACACGTGCTGAGTTCACAAAGATGATAGTTAATCTCTTTGGCGTAAAGGCTTCTCAGAATACTGTTGCATTCACAGATTGCAAGGCTGACGAATGGTTCACACCGTTTGTTGCTGCTGCTGTTGAGGCTGGCTATGTAAAGGGTATCACCGATACAGAGTTTGCTCCTGACAAGACAATCACACGTGAAGAAGCTTGCACAATTCTTGGTCGTGCATATGCTAAGACCTCGGATAAGGCGCTTAACTTCACAGATGCTTCAGGAATCTCTGATTTCGCAACAGCTTATGTAGCACTTCTCGTAGATATGGGCTATGTAAACGGTTATGAGGATGGAACATTCCTTCCGAAGAACGAAATCACCAGAGCTGAGGCTGCTAAGATTATCGCAAGTGCATTCAGAGCTGCTGAAAAGGCAAAGACTGAAGTAACTGAAGATAAGACAGAAGCAAAAGACAATGCTGACGCTGATGTAAAGGCTGATGATAAAACAGAAGTTAAGGCTGATGACAAAACAGATGCTAAAGCTGACGCTAAGACAGACGATAAAGCTGACAACGGTGAAACACCCGAGAAATAAGAAGTTATTAAAAGATGCGGAACAATCTGTTCCGCATCTTTTTTTATATATAAAATCAAAATTATTTTGTTGGC
>CAJKNM010000094.1 GCA_905201285.1 uncultured Eubacteriales bacterium
TATTTATGGGCTTTTTCGCAATTTAGTCCGCTACTCAAACTCAATCGTACCCGGCGGCTTGCTGGTCAGATCATAGAATACGCGGTTAACGCCCTTAACTTCGTTAATAATGCGGTTGGAAACTTTTTCAAGGACATCATACGGAATCCTTGCCCACTCTCCGGTCATAAAGTCGGTCGTTGTAACCGCGCGGAGTGCAACTGTATAATCATATGTTCGTTCGTCACCCATAACGCCGACCGAACGCATATTTGTAATAACCGCAAAATACTGATTAATTTCGCGGTCAAGGCCGGCTTTCGCAATCTCCTCACGGAAAATCGCATCAGCGTCCTTTAAAATATTCAGTCTGTCTTCAGTTATTTCGCCAATACATCTTATAGCAAGTCCCGGTCCAGGGAAAGGCTGTCTCCATACAAGGTTGTCCGGAATACCAAGTTCCGTTCCGAGCTTTCTGACCTCGTCCTTAAAGAGATTACGAAGCGGCTCTATAATCTCTTTAAAATCAACATAGTCCGGAAGTCCGCCCACATTATGGTGGCTCTTTATAACGGACGCATCGCCTGTTCCGCTCTCGATGACATCGGGATAAATCGTTCCCTGAACCAGAAAGTCAACCGCGCCGATTTTCTTCGCCTCTTCTTCAAAGACCCTGATAAATTCTTCGCCTATTATCTTCCTCTTCTTCTCGGGATCGGAAACGCCTTTAAGCTTGCCTAAAAATCTGCCGCCGCAATTTACTCTGACAAGATTTATGTCAAACTGTTTTCTGAATATTTCTTCGACCTCATCACCCTCGTTTTTGCGCAGAAGTCCATGATCCAGGAATATACAGGTAAGCTGCTTTCCGACCGCCTTGCTCAGCAAGATTGCCGCAACGCTGCTGTCGACACCGCCGGATAAAGCGCAAAGCACCTTTTTATCACCTATTTTTTCCTTTGCGGAGGCAATAAAATTCTTAGCATAATCAGACATTGTCCAATCCCCACTGACACCGCATACCTCATAAAGGAAATTATGAATCATCTTGCTTCCGAACACTGTGTGCTTGACCTCGGGGTGAAACTGAACCCCAAAAAACTTTTTATCTAAATTCTGAAAGGCCGCAACAGGACAGTTCTCTGTACTTGCAACAATCTCAAATCCTTCAGGAATTTTAACAATCTTATCGGTATGGCTCATAAGGCATTCGCTCTCGTCGGCTATATCCTTAAAAAGCACGCTTTTCTTCATATTCAGCGGAATAACGCCGTACTCTCTCGAGTCTGCCCTTTCAACTCTGCCGCCGAGCATATGGCTCATCATCTGAGCGCCATAGCATATTCCGAGGACGGGAACACCGAGTTCAAAAACACCTTTATCAACCATCGGTGCCTTAGGGTCGTATACACTGTTCGGACCTCCGGTGAAAATTATTCCCTTTGGATTATACGCTTTTATCTCATCTATGCTCTTTGAATACGGCAGAACAACACAATATACATTCGCCTCACGCACACGGCGTGCGATAAGCTGGTTATACTGGCCGCCGAAATCGATTACTACAATAGTCTCATTTTGTATCACAGTAAATTCCAAAACCTTTCTGCCCACAAACAATTTCCAAACAGTTCTTATCCTGTGGGCAGGATAAGTAAATATTATTCGCCCATAAGACGCTTCATAATCTCGTGGTAAGCATCTTCTACTCCGCCCAGATCACGGCGGAATCTGTCTTTATCAAGCTTCTCGTTTGTTTCCGCATCCCAAAAGCGGCAAGTATCAGGCGAAATTTCATCCGCAAGAACAATTGTTCCGTCAGACGTCTTACCGAATTCAACCTTAAAATCAATCAGCTTTATTCCAAGACCTAACAGATATTCTTTTAAAATATCATTAATTTTAAATGTGTATTCAGAAATAGTGTCAATATCCTGTTGGGTTGCAATCCCCAAAGCAAGGGCATGATAGGTATTAATCAGCGGGTCGCCGAGCTCGTCATTCTTATAGCTGAACTCAAGAGTCGGGCAGAGAAGAGTCTTTCCCTCTTCGACACCGTAACGCTTTGAAAAAGAACCCGCCGCAACATTTCTTACTATAACCTCAAGCGGAATAATTGTAACCTTTTTAACAAGTGTTTCACGGTCTGAAACCTGTTCGATATAATGTGTGGGAATCCCCTTAGCTTCAAGCATTCTCATAAAATGATTGGTAACCCTATTGTTAATAATACCCTTAGACGCGATTGTTCCCTTTTTCTCACCGTTAAACGCAGTAGCGTCATCCTTATAGTCAACCATCAAAACCTCAGGATCATCTGTCTTAAATACCTTCTTTGCCTTACCTTCATAAAGCTGTTCAAGTTTTTGCACGAGAAATTCCTCCTATTTTATTCAATAAATTATAAATATAGATGCCGACCGATATAATAAATACCCGTCACAAACCATATTATTATTGTAGTATAAACGAGCCAAAAATGCAAGAAAATTTTTCAACCTGCACAAAAATTGTCAAACTGCACAAATAACTGTCGAGATAACGCTTCTATTCAATCATCTATTTTGATATAAAAGCAAAAATTTGAATTTTTATTCGTTATTCCGGTTAAGGTTCGGTAAATCTTCTTTACAAAGGAAAAAAATAATAACCAAATTTTCTCAAAAACACTTGAAAAAGAACGAAGAATGTGCTATATTAGCTATCGTAAATACTGAATTTTTAATTTTGGGAGTGGAGTATAATAATATGAGAATTGTAGTGATAGGAGCAGGAAAGGTCGGCAAAAAAATTGCTGAACGCCTTCTTGCCGAAAATCATGATATAACAGTGGTCGATAATGACCCGGTGCGTCTTAACGCACTCATAGGAACACACGACATTATGTCGGTTCAGGGGAACGGTGCGATATACGACGTTCAGATGGAGGCCGGTGTCAGCAAGGCAGACGTGATAATTGCGGCAACGCCGGATGATGAAGTTAATATGCTTTGCTGTGCTCTTGCAAAAAAAATCGGTGCAAAGCGTTGTATAGCCAGGGTTCGTAATCCCGAATACTACAGACAGCTTGATTATATGAAGGATGAGTTTGGTCTGAGTATGGTGGTTAATCCTGAATTTGCCGCCGCAAACGAGATGACGAGAGTTCTTGTTCTTCCCGCCGCGGCACAGGTAGAGGTTTTTGCAAACGGCCGGGTTGAACTTATTGAATTTAAAATCATCTCATCTAATCCTATTGTTGGGATTTCACTCTCGGATATATATAAAAAATATAAGATAAAGATCCTTGTTTGTACGGCAGAGCGAAACGGTCAGGTGATTATTCCTGACGGTAGTTTTATTCCGCAGGGCGGTGACAGGCTCAGTATCGTATGTGACCACCGGGAAGCGGAGCGTTTCTTCAAGAAAACAGATGCACTTCACAATAAGATAAAATCAGTTATGCTTGTCGGCGGTGGAAGAATTGGGTATTATCTCGCAAAGCAGCTGGTCTCTCTGGGGATGTCCGTCAAGATAATTGAGAGCAGCTATAAACGCTGTCTCGAACTGTCTGAACAGCTGTCGGATGTAAGCATAATAAACGCTGACGGAACCGACCATAATACTTTGAAAGAAGAAGGAATAGAATCGGTTGACGCCTTTGCGGCTCTCACCGGCATAGATGAAGAAAATATGATTATGGCGTTGTATGCACAAACCAAAAATGTTTCCAAGGTCATATCAAAGGTCACCCGCGGCTCGTATATAACCCTTGCCGACACTCTCGGGATAGACAGCATTGTTTCTCCGAAACAGCTTGCCTCAAACAACATTCTCGGATACATTCGCGCTATGAAAAATTCTGAAAACAGTAATAATATAGAAACAATTTACAAAGTCCTTGACGAAAAGGTCGAAGCCCTGGAATTTCAGATTCGCGAGGACGCTCCGTACCTCAACAAACCTTTGCGTGAGCTTAAAACCAAAAACACCGTAATCATAGCAAGCATCGTCCGAAACCGACGTTCTATCGTTCCGGGCGGTGATGACTGCATCATGCTCGGTGATAACGTAATCGTTGTTTCAAGCACGGACACTCTGCATGATTTAAAAGAAATTTTTGTTTAATCAGATTATTAATTAAATGGAAGGATCGGGAGTTTCAAAATATGAAAAAAAGACTGATTTTCGGAATTCTCGGCAGGTTTATGATAATAGAAGCCGCTCTTATGCTCCTGCCTGCTGTGGTATCGCTTATATATAAAGAATATAACAGTATGAACAGCTTTTTGGTCTCAGCGCTGATTTCAGCGCTGCTCGGAACTGTTCTTCACGTTCAAAAACCGAAGAAAGGCGATTTTTATGCCAAAGAGGGGCTTATGACTATAGGCCTGCTTTGGGTTATGTGGTCGTTAATCGGCGCTCTTCCTTTCTATATAAGCCGCGAAATACCTAAATATATTGATTGCTTTTTTGAAACGGCTTCGGGATTTACCACTACCGGAGCAACAATACTCACCGATATTGAGGCTCTGTCAAAGGGAATGTTATTCTGGCGCGCATTCACACATTGGATTGGCGGTATGGGAGTGCTTGTCTTTGTAATGGCAATAATACCGGTCGCGGGCAACAACTCAATTCACCTTATGCGTGCTGAGGTTCCGGGCCCCGCTGTTTCGAAGCTTGTTCCTAAAGGAATGAGAAATGCTAAAATTCTTTACGGAATATACTTTGGTCTGTGCGTAATTGAGTTTATAATGCTTGTCTTGGGCGGGATGCCTGTATATGACAGCATAATTCATACCTTCTCAACAGCGGGAACAGGTGGTTTCAGCTGTAAGAATGCAAGCATAGCGGCATATAACAGCGCATATCTTCAATGGGTAATCATCGCATTTATGTTTCTGTTTTCGCTGAACTTTAACCTATACTATTATATGATAATACGAAAATTTTCAGCTATAGCAAGGGATTCCGAATGGAAGATATTCACAGTTGTGGTGATTGCCGCAACAATCGGAATCACTGTATCTATATACAATTTATATTCAACCGCCGAAGAAGCAATCCGCACAGCCGCATTTCAGGTTGTTTCGGTCATCAGCACAACGGGATTTATCACGGCGAACTATGATATGTGGAGCGGCTTTGCAAAAACCATTATCATTATGCTGATGTTTATCGGTGCCTGTGCAGGCTCAACCGGCGGCGGTCTGAAAATCTCACGAATTGAGATTATGGCTAAAACTGCATCTAAAACGCTCAGAAGCCTTGTCCGCCCCAACTCGGTCAGCAATATCAAAATTGACGGTAAAACAATAGATGACGAAACGGTTCGCACCACAAGCGGATACTTCATTCTATATATGGCTCTGTTTGCCATTTCTGTTTTATTGGTATCGGTTAACAGTCTGTCGTTTGAAGAAGCGCTCTCTTCTGTTGCCACCTGTCTTAACAATGTAGGCCCCGGCCTCGGTATTGTCGGTCCGGTCGGGAATTTCAGCTCGCTGAGCTTTTTTTCAAAGCTCATATTAAGCCTTGATATGCTGCTCGGCAGGCTTGAAATCTTTCCTCTTCTTCTTATACTCGTTCCATCGGTCTGGAGAAGAAAATTTATATAGAATACACAGATTAACAGGCATACCTCACCCTTCTGTATACTTTGCCGGGTGAGGTGTTTTTTCTGATTTTTTCTGATTTTTTCTGATTTTTTCTGATTTTTTCTGATTTTCTGCCTGATACAGCCTTTTATTTATTATTTATGGCGTTATTTAATTTTGTTGCTTAATTTTTAATTTCTTATAATATAAGCGGTTGCATAATTCAAATAAATATGATAAAATAATAAT
>CAJKNM010000095.1 GCA_905201285.1 uncultured Eubacteriales bacterium
CGCGCACTCTTGCTTTTGCAGGACAATGACATCATAAAGCTTAAGGACGGAGCGGGAATAACCGCAACCGTAAGGGACATTGAAGAAAATCCGCACAACATTAAGTTCAAAGAGGTTGAGGCGGCACAGATTCCTAATGTTTTAAAGGATGTTGACTATGCCGTTATTAATTCAAACTATGCCATTCAGGCAAATCTGAATCCGAAGTCGGATTCACTTGTTACCGAGGGTTCTTCTTCGGCATACGGAAATATTCTTGCTGTTAAAGAAGGAACAGAAAACAGCGATAAGGTTAAGGCGCTCAAGGCAGCACTCGAAAGCAAAAAGGTAGCAGACTTTATCAATGACAAGTATTCAGGTTCTGTAGTAAGCGTTGTTGACAATCCGGGAAGCGGCTATGATGATTCGGTGGACTATGACACATTATCGGGAAGCACGATTTCGGTTGCTGCTTCGCCCACACCGCACGCCGAAATTCTTGCGGTGGCGAAGGAATTGCTTGCTGACAAGAATATTAAGCTTGACATCAAAGAATTCACAGATTATATTCAGCCGAACAATGTTGTAGACAGCGGCGAGATTGATGCAAACTACTTCCAGCACCTGCCTTACCTTGAGGACTTCAACAAACAGAATGGAACGCACATCGTATCAGTCGGCGCAATCCACGTAGAGCCGATGGGCTTGTACGGCGGAAAGCAGAAGTCGCTTGACCCAATTAAATAATTTCGGTGGGGTGCAGACCTCACAAAGCAAAGATGCCACCTATGCACACGGTTTTCAAGGTTACTTCGCCGCCGTGTGCCTTGGTGGTAATTTGTGCTTTTTAATAAACAAATCTTTTGTCGGTGTTTCCTGTGGGCGAGAGATGGTAATATTGCCGGGCAGGGCGGCGGATAAGGAGTAATGGTTATGATAGAGATACAAAATCTTTCTAAGACGTTTAAGACTGCCGACGGAACGGTTGATGCGCTGAAAAATATTACGCTTACCGTGAATGACGGCGACATATATGGAATAATAGGTATGAGCGGAGCGGGCAAGAGCACGCTTGTCCGCTGTATAAATATGCTTGAACGGCCGACGGAGGGCAAGGTTATAATCGACGGCGTGGATGTCGGTGCGCTCAGCGCGGCGAAGCTTCGTGAGGTTCGCAGGAATGTGACGATGATTTTTCAAAGCTTTAATCTGTTGATGCAGCGTACCTGCCTTGATAATATATGCTTTCCGTTAGAGCTTGCGGGCGTAAGCCGCGCAAAGGCGAAAAAGAGAGCGCTTGAGCTTCTCGAAACGGTGGGACTTCCCGATAAGGCAAAGGCATATCCGTCAAGACTTTCGGGCGGTCAGCAACAGAGAGTTGCGATAGCGCGTGCCCTCGCAACCGACCCTAAAATCTTGCTTTGCGATGAGGCAACGAGTGCTCTTGACCCAAAAACCACAGAGTCGATTCTCGACCTTATTAAAGATATAAACAAAAAGCTCGGCATAACAGTGATTATAATTACTCATCAGATGAGTGTGGTCGAGAAGGTGTGCAATAAGGTTGCGATTCTGGATAACGGAAGTATTGCCGAAGAGGGAACGGTAAACGATGTGTTTACCATGCCGAAATCGGCGGCGGCAAAGAGACTTGTGTTTACCTCGAACCCGGATGACAACCTGCCGGAACATCTTTCAAAAAATTCAATCAGGGTCATCTATAACGGGGCGTTGGTTGCGGGAACTCCTATTATTGCGAAAATGGCGATGGATAAAAGAATAGAGGCGAATATACTGTATGCTCAGACAAAATGTATAGGCGATAAGGTTTTCGGAAATATGATTTTAGGCATTGACGGCGGCGATGACTGTCTGTCCTCCGCGGTTGAATACCTTGAAAACATACCCAATATTATTGTAAGGAGGGATATATGATGATTGGTCAGTTGCTTTCAAATGAGGCTGTGAGCGAGGCCTTACAGATTATACAGAACGAATTTTTGTTGGCTATATGGGAAACGGTATATGTAACGCTTCTTTCGACATTATTTTCGGTTATTATAGGTCTTCCGCTGGGCGTACTTCTTGTCATCGGCGAAAAGGATGGGGTGCTTCCCCTGCCGAGACCTGTTCTGACTGTGCTGGGCGTTGTGATAAACCTGCTTCGTTCGATACCGTTTCTGATACTTATGATTTTGGTTATTCCGCTGACCCGCGTGATTGTGGGAACCTCGGTCGGAACCACCGCATCGATAGTTCCTCTTGTTATTGCCGCTGCTCCGTTCGTGGCGAGGCTTGTCGAAAGCAGCCTGCGCGAGCTTAATCCGAATATTATCGAGGCGGCACAGAGTATGGGTGCATCTCCTATGCAGATTATTACAAAGGTTATGATACCCGAGAGCGTTCCGTCGCTTATGTCGAATCTGACGATTGCCGTTACCACAATCCTTGGTTATTCCGCTATGAGCGGTATAATCGGAGGCGGAGGCTTAGGTAAAATAGCCATTAACTATGGCTATTACAGATATAAGTATCTTGTTATGCTTGTCGCTGTATTCTTCCTTATTGTTTTGGTTCAGATATTTCAGTCAATCGGCACGCGCATTTCGGTCAAGTCGGATAAACGCCTGCGAAACTGATGAGAATATGACTTATCTGAATTACGTTTTTCTTGACAAAGCGTGTGAGGTGTGTTAATATTATATTGTAAAGGGCAAGGATGTCTGATTTTTCGGGACATCTATGCCTTTTTGTCTTTATTATAAAGAAAGGTGACATTAAAATGTTTGATACAATACATGAAGAATGCGGAGTGTTCGGCGTTTACGGGCAGAAGGACAGGAATGCGAAAAGCACGGTTTTGAGCGGGCTTTATGCGCTTCAGCACAGAGGTGAGGAAGGCTGTGGCATAACCGTAAATGATGACGGAATATTTAAAACCCATAAGGATGTCGGCCTTGTCGGCGATGTTTTTACCCCCCGGGTGATGGAAGAACTGGGTGAGGGGACTGTTGCCATAGGGCATACCAGATACGGAACAACAGGCTCTAATAATCGGACGAACTGTCAGCCGATAGAGGTTCGCCACATAAAGGGGTTTATGTCGCTTGTGCATAACGGAAACCTGACGAATGCGGCGGAGCTTCGACGGGGCCTTGAGCTTAACGGAGCGATTTTTCATACAACGGTCGATACCGAAACGATAGCCTATCTTGTGACGAGAGAACGTATTAAGCTTCCGTCGGTTGAAGAGGCGATTGAGTCGGCAATGAATGAGCTTGAGGGGGCATATTCGCTGATTATAATGTCGCCTCAGAAGCTTATTGCGGTTCGTGATCCGCGCGGAATGAGACCGCTTTGCTATGGCAGAAGAGAGGACGGAAGCTTTGTTATTGCTTCCGAAAGCTGTGCGCTCAGCGCGGTCGGGGCGGAATTCGTCCGCGACATCGAGGCGGGCGAAATTCTTGTCTTTGATAAGGACGGAATACGGTCGATAAGGACGCATTGCGGAACAAAAAAGCGTGCGGTCTGTCTGTTTGAATATATATACTTTTCGCGTTCCGATTCGGTGATTGACGGAATGCCGGTTCAAAGGTCGCATTTGATGGCGGGCGAGTTCCTCGCAAGCGAGCATCCGGTTGACGCCGATGTTGTTATAGGGGTACCCGATTCCGGAATTGACGCCGCTTTGGGCTATTCGCGGGCATCGGGAATACCGTACGCAATCGGGTTTGTTAAAAATAAATATATAGGAAGAACGTTTATAACTCCGGGTCAGACGGACAGAGAAAATAAGGTGAAAATTAAACTCAGTCCGATTGACGAGGCCGTCAGAGGCAAGCGGGTTGTTCTTATCGACGACTCAATTGTCCGCGGCACGACAAGTAAGCAAATTATCCAAATGCTTCGCGATAAAGGTGCGAAAGAGGTGCATATGCGTATATCCTCGCCCGCGTTTCTGCATCCGTGTTATTACGGAACGGATGTAGATTCAAGCAAGGGTCTGATAGCAAGTAACCACTCGATAAAAGAGGTGGAAGAGCTTTTGAATGCCGACAGCTTAGGCTATTTAAGCCTTGAAAACGCAAAAAAGCTTGCCGGCGAGTGGGAAGAGCATTGCTGTACGGCGTGCTTTGACGGAAACTATCCGACAGCTATACCCAAAAGCACCGATAAGGATAAATTTGAGCATAAAATTTCTGAAGGGGTGCAATAGGTTACACTCAGCTCATACAAAACACGGGAATTTATTTCATAACGGTTACAAAGATTTCATATTATTTACAAGGAAATTACAATTTACTGTTTCCATTAATTTTGCATTGAAATATGCGAATGTGATTGTTATAATATATACACACATCAGGAATATATGAATATTCTAAAGCATAGTATTTTGTAGTCGAAGATGCCGAAGCACATTTTTATGACATATGAACGGCAGGGGGAATTGAAATGAAAGTTGAACGTGTGAATGAAAACAAGATTAAAGTATTGATAGACAGCGATGAAGCGCGGGCGCTGAACATTACTCCGGCTAAAATATCCGAAAACGCGCCCGAGGTTCAGAAAATGTTTTGGCGTGCCATACATATGGCAGAGGAAAACGGTGAATTTTCACTCGATGGGGCGAAGCTTTTCGTAGAAACCATTCCGTCATATGAGAATGGGATAGGTATGATGATAACGAGAGTTTGCTCAGAGGATGAGCTTGAAAAGGCCATCGATAATTGCAGCTATAAAGGGAAGATTCGCCGAAGCGAGCTTAGGCCGACCGAAAGCGCACCGAAGAAACAGAGGAAGTATATATATAAATTCCGTGACTTTGAAGCGGTTTGCAGTGCGGCTGAACAGCTTAAAGGAAAGTATTTCGGCGGAAGCGTTATGTATAAAATGGGCGATGAATTTTATCTGTATCTCACGCCGGCTGATGCACTTTCGGCTTATGAGTCTGACATAATCCTGCCGGAGTTCGGAAGTAAGGTCCCGCACGGTCAGTATGCTCACGGAAGGCTTAATGAATACGGCGAAGTTATGATTGATAAAGACGCTCTTGAGATTATCGATAAATATTTCTGCCATACTGTTTAATTATAAACTCGGCTTGAATTGATTGTTAAAAAGGAATTTTGTTCGGCTAAAAAGGAACTCTATTTGGTTTAAAACCCGAATACAGTTCCTTTTTTGTTTGTTTTGCTTATTGCAGAAAACACAAAAGTCTGTTATACTGTTATAAACTGAATATTCGTACAAAGTGCCGGCTGTGCCGCTTGGGCATGGCCGGTGAAAAGGGAATCGGGTGAAAGCCCCGGACGGTATCAGCCGCTGTATGTACCAAAGCTTTATATCCATAGGCGAAAGCCGGTCATTGGGAAACCGAGAAGGCGGAGATAAGGCGCGAAGATAAGATTTTCATATGGTATAAGTCAGAAGACCTGCTTTGATGTTATCTTGTAAAATGCACAGGCTCACTGCGCAAAGAGGTGATGTTTTCGGCACAGGGGTTTATCTCTCGCGGCTTTATTTGTGTCGGATTGCGGAAGCACAGGAAAAATCTGCTGTGGTAATTTTATATTACCGTAGCTTTTTTGATTTTCCGCCCGAATCGGCCGGCGGAGAATGCCCGGCGCGCGGCGGGAAATATTAATTATTCTTTCGGAATAACCGCACAATACTGAAAATGATAAAATTTTATATATAAACATAAGAAAGGAAAGATAAACTTATGAAAACAAAAATTTTAAGCGCTGCATTGGCGGCGGCAATGCTTTTGACCGCGATACCGTCGGTATATGCGGAAGATGA
>CAJKNM010000096.1 GCA_905201285.1 uncultured Eubacteriales bacterium
GATTTAAAGGGGCAGAGCCCCTTTATTCGTTCCCCCAACGGGGGAATGAATGGCGCAAGGGCGCGGCTTGCGCAACCGGGTCGGGCAAATCGCGGCAGCCAATTCCGAATTCCGAATTCCGTTCCCCCCTTTTTCCGCCGGTTAAAAAAGCTAAATTTTATTAAAAATCTAACTTTTTTATCAAAAACCCTTGACATAAGTCGATTCCGGTATTAAAATGTATAGGTATGATTAATAATGGAAAAGAATTGTTAAAAACTGAAAGGGGGCACAAGAGGTGGCTGTAAAATATATATTCGTGACAGGCGGTGTTGTATCCGGAATAGGCAAGGGCATAACGGCCGCATCACTCGGCAGACTGCTTAAAAACAGAGGCTTGCGAGTGACAATACAAAAGTTCGATCCGTATATAAACGTCGACCCGGGAACGATGAGTCCGTATCAGCACGGTGAGGTGTACGTTACCGATGACGGCGCAGAGACGGATTTGGATTTGGGGCATTATGAGAGGTTTATAGACGAAAACCTTACAAAGAACAGTAACTTCACAACCGGTAAGATTTATCACTCGGTTATTAATAAGGAACGTCAGGGCGTATACCTCGGAAGAACAGTACAGGTTATACCTCATATAACAAACGAAATCAAAGAGGACATCTTCAAGGTGGCAAACGAAGGTAACACCGACGTGGTTATTACCGAAATCGGCGGAACGGTCGGCGACATAGAAAGCCAACCCTTCCTTGAAGCAATCCGCCAGGTATCGGGCGATGTCGGTAAGGCGAACAGTATGTACATCCATGTTACGCTTGTTCCGTACCTGATAAGCTCGGGCGAGCAAAAGTCAAAGCCGACCCAGCACAGCGTTAAAGAGCTTTTAAGTATAGGTATCCAGCCGGATATAATTGTCTGCAGGAGTGAGGTTCCGCTTGAACGCGACTTGAAAGCCAAAATCGGTCTGTTCTGTAACATCCCGACCGATTGCGTTATAGAAAATCTTAACGCGGATACAATCTATGATGTTCCTATTATGCTTGAGAGCCAGGCTCTTTCGGATAAGGTCTGTGAGCGGTTGGGTATAGACGCTCCTCCTCCCGATTTGGAGGAATGGAAGGCACTTGTCTCGCGCGTTAAATCTCTTACCCGAAAGGTGAGAATCGCTCTTGTGGGTAAGTATGTTGCGCTTCACGACGCATATTTAAGCGTTGCTGAGTCTCTTCGCCACGCGGGATTTGATTGCGGTGCCGAGATAGATATAGATTGGATTGATGCCGAAGAGGTTACACCCGATAACGTGTCTGAGCTGTTAAAGGACGCTGACGGAATCCTCGTTCCCGGCGGCTTCGGCCAGCGCGGAATAGACGGAAAGATAGAAGCCATCCGCTATGCGAGAGAGAATAAAATTCCTTTCCTCGGTATATGCCTGGGGATGCAGCTTGCCGTCGTTGAATTTGCGAGAAACGTGGCGGGGCTTGAGGGCGCGCATAGCTCAGAGCTTGACCCCGATACGCCGTATCCGGTGATAGACATTATGCCCGAACAGAAAGAAATTTCGGATAAAGGCGGAACAATGCGCCTCGGTGCATATCCTTGCGTATTAAAGGAAGGAACACTTTCAAAGGCCGCATATGGCGCCGATGAAATAAGTGAGCGTCACCGTCATCGTTTCGAGATGAATAATGCATACAGAGATAAGCTTAAAGAAGCGGGGCTTGTTATAGCCGGCACTTCGCCGAATAATAAGCTTGTGGAAATAGTAGAGATAAAAGACCATCCGTGGTTCGTGGGCGTACAGTTCCATCCGGAATTCAAGACAAGGCCTACCTCCCCACATCCGCTGTTTAAGCAGTTTGTTGAAAAATCACTTGAGAATTCAGGTAAATAATTGTGACTTTTTGTTAAGATTGTTACAAAAGTATTAAAATTTTAAATTAATATTGACATTTACCTCTCTTTGGTGATATAATGTGAACTAAGTTAATGACTATACTCAAAATAGGTATGCGGTTATTGACTTGGTGCGTACTTAAGAGTACGTGTGAAGCTTGAAAAAAATTAAATTTATATTTTAAAGGAGGATTTGAGAATGAGAAATCTCAAAAAAGTAATTGCTTTAGTAGCAGTTTTCGCTATGATGGTTACATCAGTTGCTTTTGCTCAGTCTTATTCTGATGTAAAAGAAGACGATAACTATTATGAAGCAATCGAAATGTTAAGCAAGCTCAATATTCTTACCGGTGACGATAAGGATGGCGACGGCGTTATGGACTTTAGACCTAACGACACAATCACAAGAGCTGAGGTTGCTGCTGTAATCTGCAGAATTCAGGACCTCAACAATCTTAGTCAGACAACAACACCGTTTACTGACGTACCTTCAAGCCACTGGGCTTCAGGTTATGTTGCACAGGCAGCAGGCCAGGGTATTATCAATGGTTACGGTGATGGTAACTTCGGTCCTGAGGACGATGTTACTTACGAACAGGCAGTTAAAATGTTTGTTGAGACTTTAGGTTATACACCTTTTGTTAATGCAAACGGCGGTTACCCGACAGGTCACCTCACAGCTGCTCAGAGATATGGCGTTGTTGACGGCGTAGTTGGTGCATCTGTTGGTGCTAAGGCTACTCGTGGTCAGATCGCTCAGATCGCTTTCAATGCTATTGACACACCTATCATGGACAGAAGTTCTTATGGTAAGGACGAAGAATTCACTATCTTCGACGGCACAAACAACAAGACTTTTGAGACTCTCTTAACAAGAGACCTTAAGGTTAAGAAGGTTGCTGGTACAGTTAAAGAGAATGAAGTTTCATCTCTTACCGGCGTTGGTTCAATCGACAAGGATGAGAAAGCTAAAATTAAGTTTGCTGTAGATAAGTCTGATAAGGACAACACAAACTATGAAGTAAACGAGAATGATACTTATTATCTCGCAGACAGCGATGCTGACAAGTACCTCGGTTACTATGTAAACGCTTATGTTAAGGAAACTGACAGAAGCAACGAATATGATATTATTGCGATTACACCGAGCAATAAGAACAAGACAATCAGCTTTACACTTGATCAGTATGACAGTTTTGATGCTGCTAATATGACTATCAACTACTATAAGAATGATAATGACAGCAAGACAACAAGCATTCAGCTTGATAAAACTGCTTTGGATGGCGTTATCTACAATGGTATCGGTTTTAACTATACAACTGGTAGCCAGCTTGCAACTAATGTATTTGGCGGTGAACAAGCTAAAGGTTCATCTACAACAAACAGTGCACTTGTTGAAAAGAACTCAACTTATTCAGGTAAGGTTACACTTATCGATAACGATTCAACAAATGGCTATGATGTGGCTGTTATTGATATTGCTGCTATCGGTGTTGTTGACAGCGTTAGTGCAGCAGGTAAGGTTACTTTCTTAAATGTTCCTACCACAAAGAATGTAAGCAAAGTTGTTCTTGACTTTGATGAAGACGATAACAATCAGATCGTTAAGCTCACAAAGGACGGCAAGGCTATGAACTATGCTGACCTTAAGAAGTGGGATGTACTTTCTATCTACTATAGCGGTAATGGTGAGTACTATGATGTTAGAGCTATTGACAGCAATAAAATTGATTCTTCTATTACTAACAGAGATGCTTCTGACACATCTGCTGATGGGTATGAGTATACAATCGATGGTAAGAAGTATGAAGTAGCTGAAGGTGCTTATATCAATAAGACTTTGAACCCCGGAACAGCCGGTGTATTCTATATCGATGAAAACAATAAGATTGTTGCATATGATAAGAATGGTTCAACAACTTCAACAACATCAAACGGCAACTATGCTTTCATTATCGGAGCGTCTGTAACAAGCAATGGCTTTGACAAGACTGTTGGTCTCCAGATACTTGATAAGAGCGGTAAGGTAAGTGAGCCGTATCTTAACGACAAGGTAACATTCGAGAATGGTGTTGGAACTACACTTGGTTATACTGGTACAGATTTTAATTCTGATACAAGCTATAAGGTAACAGAGAAATTCAATCTTGACACACTTAAAGATGCTCTTGTTAATAAGTTTGTAACCTATGAGACAACAAGCAACGGTGATATTAAGACAATCACATTCTTTACTCCTGGCGATGAGGATGATGATACAAATGGTCTTACACTTAACTATGCAGCTGGCTCTTACACCTACGATGAAACAGATAAAGAGATATCCCTTGTTAATACTGATGGATCGAAGAAATTTGATGTAGATGATGATACTGTTGTATTCTATATTAAGGGTGATTCTAATCTTACACCTTCAACAACAGCAAACAGAAATACGTTTAATATTTCTAAGACAGCAAAGGCTTCTAAGAGTGCATCAAAAGTAGGTAAGGGTTCATCTTTAGGTGAACAGAAGTCTATAGCTACTAAAGCAGTAGCCGTATTTGATACAGAAAGCGGTGTTGCGGGCGCAATCGTTATGCTTGATACAACAGGTGGATTCTCTGATTCAACCGGTATCGCAGTTATTGATTCAACAGGTACAGGTACCTATAACGGTGACACTCTTGATACAGTAACATACTTCAAAGATGGCGTTAAGATGACGAGCTATGTTGATTCTGATGTAACAGTAACAATTAAGGGTGCTCCTAAGGGTTCTCTCTATAAGTTTGCTCTTGCTGATGACAATCAGCTCATCACAGATGCTGAGCTTTATGCAACTGTTCAGCCCAGAGAAAAGAATGCTACTAAAGCTCTTGATATAACAGATGCAAATTCTAGTGTAGTATATGGTGCTGTTTATGATTTTGCTTCAGCGGGCAGAAGAATAAAGATTTATACACCGAATGCTTCTGGTGCTTATGACTTTACTTCAGATGCAGCAACTGATTCAATTAAGTCAGCAGATGCTAACGTATATGTAATCGATCCTAAGAAAGCTAAGAATCAGGTTTATGCTGGTGATGCTTCAGAGGTAGATTATGATGAAGACCTCTTCAAATTAACATCAACACAGAAAGTTGTTAAGAAGGGTACAGATGATGTTATTGTTGCTGCCGGAAATCAGGCACTTGGCATGATGGATTATGCAGTAGCTGTTAAGAATTCTGACGGTGATGTAGTTGATGTAATCATCTACAAGGCTTGCGACTTTGGTAAGTATGAAGTTAAATAAGCTTAACATTTAAAATGTTAGCTTAAGTGCTTATCGAAACCAAAATAAGCTAATTAAAAAGAGACTCGATTTAATCGGGTCTCTTTTTTTAACCGCCCCCCCTTGCCTAAAGGGGCGATGATTGCCGGTGGCAACTGCTTATCGCCGACCGAGTCAATAGTCAATAAAAATCAAAATAATTTTCACATTGCGGTTGGGCTTGGCAACTGTATGGGCTTTGGGCAATTATTCAACAAAATTATTTTAATTTTTATGATTTATAATCTATTGACAAAAGTCAAAAATCGTGTTACAATAAAAACAGAAAAGGCAAGACCTCAAAACGGTCATGCCCCTATATGTTTTTGATTAAATGTAATCGCATCACATTGACGGGTGGGCGGTTACATTACTTTTTGGGCGAAAATTATCGCATAAGCTGCGATAACAAAAAGCACGAAAAGCACGAAAAGCACTTTTTTTGCCATAAGTACAATGCTTACTTTTCATAAGCATCCCTCCTTTCATAGACTCGGCTAAAAAGCCTGTGAGAATATAAAAGAGAG
>CAJKNM010000097.1 GCA_905201285.1 uncultured Eubacteriales bacterium
CACTTTAAGACCGAAACAGAGATGCCGATAACGATGATAAGAGTAAATCTGATAGACGGCGTAGGCCCTACAATTCAGATTGCCGAAGGTTATACGGTGACACTTCCCGATGATGTTCATAATGCGCTTGACAAGAGAACCGACCCGACCTGGCCGACAACTTGGTTTGCACCGATTTTGACGGGCAAGGGGGCGTTTACCGATGTATATTCCGTTATGGCAAACTGGGGCGCAAACCACGGCGTAACGGTAGGAGGTCACATCGGCGCGGACGTTCTGACGCTTGCTTCTATGCTTCGTATCCCCGTTTCTATGCACAATGTTGACGAGGCGAAGATATACAGACCTCAAAGCTGGGCGGGCTTCGGTAAGGGTGATGACTCAACCGCAACGGATTACCGCGCTTGCGCCGCTTACGGACCTTTATATAAATAAGGGGGATTTTTAATGAATTATTATCTTGCGATAGACCTCGGCGCGTCAAGCGGACGGCATATCCTCGGCCGATACGAAGGCAGCGAACCCGTTATAGAAGAACTGCACCGTTTCCCCAACGGTGCAGTCAGAACCGGGAAAAATCTGTGCTGGGAGGTTGACCGGCTTTTCGGCGAAATAAAGAGCGGCCTTAAAAAATGCGCGGAGGTCGGCAAAGTTCCGATAAGTATCGGAATCGACACATGGGGCGTTGACTTTGTTCTGATAGACAAAGACGGCAAAAGAATAGGAGATGCGGTCAGCTATCGCGATACCCGAACCGAAAAAGCGATGCCCTATGTTCACGGCATAATTTCGGATAAAGAGCTGTATTCAAGAACGGGAATTCAAAGTCAGTCGTTTAACACGATATATCAGCTTGCGGCGCTTAAGCTTGATAATCCGACCGCACTTGATGAGGCAGAGCATATGCTGCTTCTGCCCGACTACTTTAACTACCTGCTTACAGGCAAGATTATGACAGAGTATACAAATGCGACAACCACAGGACTTATAAATGCAAAGACGGGTGACTGGGACGATGAGATTATCGAAAGGCTTGGCCTTCCGCGGAGGATATTTACCGAAATTTATAAGCCGACAACGGTTGTGGGGCGTATGAAGGACGATATAGCGGACGAGATTGGCTTTAACGCCGATGTAGTGATGACCGCGTCACACGATACCGCATCGGCGATTATGGCTGTTCCCGAAGAGAGTAAAGACGGAATTTACATAAGCTCGGGAACTTGGTCGCTTATGGGAATCAGCACCGATAACGCCGATTGCTCACGGCGGTGCGGAGAGCTTGGCTTTAGCAATGAGGGCGGCTTTAACGGAATAAACTGTCTGAAAAATATAATGGGGCTGTGGATGATTCAGCAGGTCAGACACGAATATGACGATAAATATTCGTTTGCACAGCTTTGCGAGATGGCTGAAAAATCCGAAATCGAGAGCGTTGTGGATTGTGATTCGGACGAGTTTATGTCACCCGAGAGTATGCGCGGGGCGATAGATAAGTATTGCTCGGATAGAAATTTGCCGAAGCCCGAAGCTCCGGGAGATTATGCAAAGGTAATCTATACAAGCCTTGCCAAATGCTATGCCGGCTGTGCCGACCGCCTTGAAGAATTGACGGGAAGAAAGTATGACCGTATACAAATCATCGGCGGCGGTTCAAACGCGGTGTATCTTAACAAGCTGACCGAGAGGTTCAGCGGAAGAACGGTCTGCGCGGGGCCTGCGGAAGCCACCGCGATAGGAAATATAGCCGCGCAGAGATTTGCGGCAGAGAAGGAGAGATAAAAATGGATATACTTAAATCAAAGGCGATAGAGGCATTTGTAAACGTAGCCGACCTCGGCTGGAAGATGGGCTGGCACGAGATAAACGGCGGAAATATGTCTTACAGAATGACAGAGGAAGAGGTCGGCGAAGTTAAAGATAACTTTAATTTTGACGGCGACTGGAAGGAGATAGGGACAGGAGTGGCTGTCCCCGATTTTGCGGGGCAGTTCTTTATAATTACGGGAAGCGGAAAGTATTTTCAGAACGTAAAAAGAAATCCCGAGGACTCAATCTGTATAGTGACGGTGGATGATTCGGGGAAGAATTATAAGGTTGTGTGGGGACTTGTAAACGGAGGCAGACCGACAAGCGAGATTTCGACGCATCTGCTGACGCACAGCATAAAAGCAAAGGCAACGGACGGAAAGGCGCGTGTGGTCTATCATTCGCACCCGAAGTATACAAATATACTGACCTATATTCTTCCGCTTAAATCCGAGGTGTTTACACGCGAACTGTGGGAGATGATGACCGAATGTTCTATAGTCTTTCCGAAAGGCGTCGGGGTAATGGAATGGAAGGTTCCGTGCTGCGCCGAGATAGGAATAGCAACGGGCGAGCTTATGCAGAAGTATGACGCGGTAATATGGGCGCATCACGGACTTGTATGCAGCGGCGAAACGCTTGATATGGCATTTGGTGTGATGCACACAATCGAAAAGGCGGCGGAGATGCTTGTAAATGTGATGCAGCTCGGCGGAAAGAGACAGACTATAACTCCGTCGGATTTTAAAGAGATTGCGCACGACTTTAGCTTAAGCTTTGACGAAAAGTTCTTGTATGAGAAATAAATAACGGTAAATTTATTTATAACATGGTTGCGGTGATGCCTGCGATTATGATAAAATATGTTATATTAACATAAAAATGATGAAGAAACAGGTGGGTATATGAATAATAACTTATGGCACGGTTATAGAAAAGAAGAATTTGAGTTTAAAGGGAAAAGGGCGATTCTTGTGTTTCCCAAAACGAAAGAAAACAACGGAAGCTGGCTTTTAAAGACCGAATATTGGGATGCGTTTCCGCAAGTTGAACTTGCGATGCTTGAAAGAGGATTTCACCTCGCTTATCTTGAAAACCTGTCAAGATTTGCAACAAAAGAGGACTGTGACAGAAAAGCTGAATTTGCGGATTACCTTGCATGCAGATTCGGACTTAAACAAAAGTGTGTTCCTGTTGGGTTCAGTTGCGGAGGGGCGCACGCGATAAACTTTGCCGGTTTTTATCCGAAGTATGTTTCCTGTGTATTTATAGACGCACCTGTTTTGAATTTCTGCGACTATCCGGGAAGGCTTCCGGCCGACAGGTGTGAAAATGTGTGGGAGAATGAGTTTGTTAAGGCATATCCCGAAATCACCAGAGCGGGATTGCTCAATAACTTCCTGTTTCATCCGTTAAACCGCACTAAGGCTCTGCAGGAGAACAAAATTCCGATTATTATGCTCTACGGAACTGAGGACAAGACGGTAAACTATGAGATGAACGGAAGGCTGCTTGAAATGGAATATGAGAAATGCCCCGAATTCCTTACGGTCATACCGAGAAACCTTCAAGGGCATCATCCCCACGGAGGGCTTGAGGATATAACGCCTATAGTTGATTTTATTATAAGGAATACAGAAAAATAATAATTTAAGTATATTAATAAATGAAATAAGGAATGTTACAATGAATTTTGATTATTTAAAAAACTTTATGGATAATTTGACGGCGTGGAGAATCCCGGGAAATTCAATCTGCGTTTATTGCGATAACAAAGAGGTTTTCAGATACAGTTCGGGATATAATGATGTGGAAAACGGAATAAAAATGAACGGAAGCGAGCTGCTTAATATTTATTCCTGTTCAAAGGTTGCAACGGTAACAGCCGCCCTTCAATTATATGAGCAGGGTAAGTTCCTGCTGAATGACCCGTTATACGAATATATTCCCGAATTTAAAGAAATGAATGTTATCGATAAGAGTAACGGCTCAATTAGAAAAGCCGATAATCCGATAACTGTCAAGAACTTATTTACTATGACGGGCGGATTTGACTATAATATTAATTGCAGAGCAATAGAAAATGCCAAAGCGGAGACCGATGGCAGAATGAATACGCTTCACGTAATAAAAAATTTAGCAAAAGAAAATTTGTTATTCGAGCCGGGAACGCACTGGAATTACAGTCTGTGTCACGATATTCTTGCAGGACTTGTCGAGGTGGTATCGGGTAGAAAATTCGCCGATTATGTGAAAGAAAATATTTTTGCACCTATTGGAATTAATGATATATACTATCACCGAACAGAGGAAGTTAAGAACCGCACAGCAAATCAATACTGGTATAAAACCAATGACGGTGAGACCGATTTTGTTAAGGCTCAGATGCAAACTCAAAATTCAGAAGGGCATTGGGAGAATGTCGGAAAAGATGTTGTGTATGAATTCGGCCCGGAATATGACAGCGGCGGAGCAGGAATAACAATTTCCGTTCCCGATTATGCAAAGTTTGCGTCCGCATTAGCCAACTTCGGCGTTGCGCCGAACGGCGAGAGAATTTTGTCAAAGGCAACAGTTGAGCTTATGAAGATGAATCATTTGGATAAAGCCGTACTGCCCGATTTAAATTGGTCACAGCTTTCGGGTTACGGATACGGACTTGGGGTAAGAACAATGATTGATAAGCCGAAGGGCGGCTCGAACGGTTCGGTGGGAGAGTTTGGCTGGGGCGGTGCCGCAGGCGGCACAATTCTTGTGGATACAGACTATAAAATGGCATACTTTTATTCTCATCATATGCTGAATCCGCACGAGGAATATTATCAGCCGCGGCTGAGAAACGTTGTATATTCCTGTATAACGAGGTAGAAACGGTTAACTGAGTGCAACGTTTGAAACAGAGCATATATTCGATTTTAATATTTACGGATACGTGAAAGGATGAGCATAAAAATGAAATTAAAAGGAAGAAAAGTACTTATTCTGGGAGATAGTATAACGGAAGGGGTCGGAGCATCTTCGTATGATAAAAGTTACGTTCCTGTGTTTGAAAAGCTTTCGGGTGCAAATGTGAAAAATTACGGTGTTAGCGGAACAAGAATTGCAAGACAGACAGTTAAATATGAAATTGAGCAGTTTGACAGAGATTTTTTGGAACGCGTTGAAGAAATGGACTCGGACGCAGATATTATAGTAGTATTCGGCGGAACAAATGACTTTGGACACGGTGACGCGAAAATAGGGGATTTTAACTCAAGAAGCGAGTATACGTTTTACGGAGCAATGCATTGCCTGTGCGAAAAGCTTTTGTTTAAATACCCGAATTCGGAAATTATTTTTATGACGCCGCTTCACAGAGAATTTGAAGAGGTAGAATTAAAAGAAGGCGAAATCTCAGATAAGATACCGCTTTCGGGTTATGTATCGATTATAAAAGAAGTTGCGGGGTATTACGGATTGCCTGTGCTTGATTTATATAATATTAGCGGGATACAGCCGAAGGTGGAAATTATTAAAAGAGAATATATGCCCGATGGGTTGCATCCGTCGGATAAGGGGGCAAGAAGAATAGCCGAAAGGCTGTATAATTTTTTGTCGGCATTGTAAGAAAAAATATAATGGGGGCGATTACCGCGACTATTCCGAAAAGCATTATTACTCCCTATAATAATGCTTTAATTTCAATCTGTCAAGTATTT
>CAJKNM010000098.1 GCA_905201285.1 uncultured Eubacteriales bacterium
ATTTTTGTGAGTATATGCGGCGGAAGCCTTGCGTTTTGACGAAATTTATAGTATAATTATTAATTAATATTAAACAGAAACGGGATGGGGAAATGACGCTTAGCGAGATAAGAGAACTTGACAGGAAGTATTATATGAATACATTCGGCGACAGAACGCCGCTTTGCTTCACGGGCGGAGACAGAATCGAACTGACCGCGACAGATGGGAAGGTTTATAAAGATTTTTTTGCCGGAATCGCGGTAAACTGCCTCGGCTATGGCCACAAGCGCCTGACGCGTGAGCTTTGCGACCAGGTAACGAAGGTTATTCATACGTCAAATATTTATTACGGAGAGTCACAGGCGAAGCTTGCGCAGGCGCTTGTGGAAAATACCTGTGCCGACAGAGTTTTTTTCTGTAACAGCGGTGCGGAAGCAAACGAGGGCGCTATTAAACTTGCAAAAAAGTATTTTGTGATGAATGGTCAGCCTGAAAGGATTGAGTTTATTACATTGAAAAATTCATTCCACGGCAGGACGCTTGCAACAGTAGCGGCAACAGGGCAGGAGAAGTATCAAAAACCATATAAACCTCTTCTTGAAAAATTTATTCATGTAGAAATAAATGATACGGATGCGCTTAAAAGGACTGTTACCGATAAGACCGCCGCGATAATGGTCGAGCTTATTCAGGGCGAAAGCGGTGTCCATCCGATGACTCGCGAATATGTGGACGAGATAGTTAAAATTTGTAAGGAAAATGATATAATATTTATCGCTGATGAGATTCAGACGGGCGTCGGAAGGTGCGGCGAGCTTTTCGCGCATCAGTATTACGGGGTTGAGCCGGACATCTTTACGATGGCGAAAGGCCTCGGCGGAGGAGTTCCCATCGGCGGCTTTGCGGCAAAGCAAAAATTCGCTGATGCGTTTGTCCCCGGTGACCACGGCACAACCTTTGGCGGAAACCCGCTTGCTATGCGGGCAGGCTGTGTGGTAATCGACGAAATGCTGAACGGCGGTGTGATAGATAATGCGAGAGAGGTCGGCGCATACTTCTTTGAAAAGCTGAATGAGCTGGCGGAAACAAGCGGGAAGATTGCAGAGGTCCGCGGAGCGGGACTTATGATAGGTATAGAATTTAAGGATGAAATCGCAAAGAGCACCGGTGCGGGAATGCGCGAAAAGGGTTATCTTGTCGGAACGATAGGAACAAAGGTGTTCAGAATTGTTCCGCCGCTGATAGTCACGAAGAATGACATAGACGGATTTATAGGGGCGCTCGGAAAGGTGCTTGCCTAACCTGATATTACATAAAGAAATACATTTTAAGAAAGGATTTTTACAATGAGCCTTGAACATTTTATAAGTATTCACAATATTACGACAGATGAATTCAAACATCTTATGGATTTGGGTTTCAGACTTAAAAAAGAAACAAAGCAGGGAATTCCCCATCCGATTTTGAGAGGAAAGGTTCTCGGTATGATTTTCACAAAGTCATCGACCAGGACAAGAATTTCGTTTGAAACGGGAATGTACCAGCTGGGAGGTTATCCGATTTTTTTAAGTTCGCATGATATACAGCTCGGCAGGGGCGAAAGCATCTATGATACGGCCAATGTAATGAGCAGATTTGTTGACGGAATTATGATAAGAACCTATGCGCATCAGGATGTTTTAGACCTTGCAAGATTCGGAAGCGTGCCTGTGATTAACGGCCTTACCGACCTTTTGCACCCTTGCCAGGTAATGGCTGACCTGATGACTGTATATGAGCACAAGGGAAGGCTTGAAGGTCTGAAACTTGCTTATATCGGCGACGGAAATAATATGGCACACTCGCTTCTTTACGGCTGTGCTAAAGCGGGAATGGATATATCTGTTGCGACACCTGAAGGCTATGAGCCTGACGCAGAGATAGTTCAAAACGCTAAAGACGACGCTAAGGAAACGGGAAGCAAAATCGTTGTGACCTATGACCCGGTTGAGGCAATGACCGACGCCGATGTTGTCTGCACCGACACATGGGTAAGTATGGGTCAGGAGGCCGAAAAGGCAGAGAGAATTAAAATCTTCAAGGATTATCAGATTAATTCTGAGCTTTTTGAAAAGTCAAAGGACGACAGCATATTTATTCACTGCCTGCCGGCTTACCGCGGTTATGAGGTTACTGAGGATATAATAGACGGGCCGAGGTCGGTAATCTTCGATGAGGCCGAAAATCGACTGCACGCACAGAAGGCTGTTCTCGCCGCGGTTATGGGTAAGATTTAACAGAGCGAGTTACGGAATTCGGCGAAAATTTTAAAGCGAAAATTTTAAACGGAAGTGATACAAATGGAAAACAGTTTTTACGCTTTTGAGGTCAAGTCGGCGACGGAAGAGGACATACCGGCGATACACAAGATTACTCATGACGCTTTTTTGAAGTATTGTGAGATGGCGGAACTTGATTATAATATAGAGGCATTGACGGAAACGTATGATGATATAAGGCATGATATAGAAACAAAGAATGTCTTTGTTGTTCGTATAGACGATGAGCCGGTCGGAGCGGTAAGAATCGAACTTCTTCCCGATAATGAAGCGTATTTAAGCCGATTTGCGGTTGCGAGCAGTAACCGCAACAACGGCATAGGCAAGATTTTGATGAAGGTAGTGGACAAGGTTATGAAGGAGAACAACGTCAAAATCTTAAAGCTTCACACCTGTTCAAAGGTTACGGCGCTTATCAGATTTTATTACGGACGAGGTTTTTATATATCGGATGTCGAATACAGCCGCGGCTATGCAAGAGCCGAGCTGGTTAAGGAATATAAATAATAAAAATTAAGGATTGGGGGATAAAAATGAAGATAAAACAGTTGTTTACAGGCAAGCCCTGTGACGGAACAGAGGTAGAGGTTAACGGTTGGGTGAGGACGCTTCGCGTCTCAAAGAACTTTGGGTTTATTGAGCTTAACGACGGCTCATACTTTAAAAATCTGCAAGTCGTAATTGAAGCAGACAGCCTTTCAAATTATGCTGAGGTTTCAAAGCTGAATGTCGGCTCGGCGCTTAGAGTGAAGGGTACACTTGTTCTTACGCCCGATGCTAAACAGCCGTTTGAGGTTAAGGCAGCAGAGGTTATGATTGAGGGGACAAGCACTCCTGACTATCCGCTTCAAAAGAAGCGTCACTCGTTTGAGTATCTGCGTACAATTCCGCACCTCAGACCGAGAACAAACACATTTGCGGCGGTTTTCCGCGTGCGTTCGCTCACCGCTTATGCAATCCATAAATTCTTTAACGAGCGCGGCTTTGTCTATGTGCATACCCCGCTTATTACCGGAAGCGACTGTGAGGGTGCGGGCGAGATGTTCCGCGTGACAACGCTTGATCTTCAGAATGTACCGAAAACCGAGGACGGAAAGGTAGATTATACAAAAGACTTTTTCTCACGCGAGAGTTCGCTTACCGTAAGCGGCCAGCTTGAGGGCGAGGACTTTGCTATGGCATTCGGCGATATTTATACCTTTGGGCCGACCTTCCGTGCGGAAAATTCAAACACCACAAGGCACGCGGCGGAATTTTGGATGATTGAACCTGAGATTGCATTTGCTGACCTTGAAGATGATATGGAGCTTGCTGAGGATATGCTCAAGTACGTAATAAATTATGTACTTGAGAACGCCCCCGAGGAGATGAAATTCTTTAACAGCTTTGTGGACAGGGGCCTGCTCGAAAGACTTCATAACGTGGTGTCAAACGACTTTGGAAGAGTGACATACACAAAGGCAATTGAGCTTCTTGAAAACAGCGGCAAGGAGTTTGAATATCCGGTCGAGTGGGGCTGTGACCTCCAGACCGAACACGAACGTTATCTCACCGAAGAAATCTTTAAAAAGCCGATTTTTGTAACCGATTATCCAAAGGATATAAAGGCATTTTATATGCGCCTTAATGATGACGGAAAGACGGTTGCTGCTATGGATTGTCTTGTTCCCGGAATCGGTGAAATTATAGGCGGAAGCCAGAGAGAAGAACGTATGGACGTTCTTGAAGCAAGAATGAAGGAGCTCGGCTTAAAGGAAGAGGATTATGTTCATTATCTTGATTTAAGGCGTTTTGGCGGAACAAAGCACGCGGGTTATGGCCTTGGATTTGAAAGAGCAATTATGTATCTGACGGGTATGGGGAATATCCGTGACGTTCTTCCTTATCCGAGAACGGTAAATAACTTATATTAAAGGACGGTAAATCTGATGAAAATATTCGGAATGGATTTATGGCGGATAATTCTGTGTATTATACTGATAGCCATAGTAATAAAGAGAGCGGACATTGTTGCTTTTTTTGCAAAACTGAAGTTTAATAAACGTGATAACGAAGGAGCGCTGAAGATTTTCAGAATAGCCGATAAGGTAGGAAACCTCAGCGTTACAAACAAAGAATTATACGGATATGTTCTTCTTCGCTGTGGGTTTGTTGAGGAAGCAAATGTTCAGCTGAGAGAAATCCTGCCGCTTACCGCGAGGGGCAGCGCAAAGAGAAACCAGCTGAAGAACCTTATAGCCCTTACCCTCTGGAAGAGCGGAAGCCTTGACGAGGCGATAGAAGAGCTTGAAGAGGTTGTTGAAAGCGGATATAAGAATACACAGATTTATCAGAACCTGGGTATTCTGTATAATCTGAGCGGCAATCACGATAAGGCAAGGCGCTTTAATGAAGAGGCGTATGACTATAATAAGGATGACAATATAATTACCGATAACCTTGCGGATTGTTATGCGATTTGCGGTGAATATGAAAAGGCGGCTGAATTGTATGATGAGCTTTTAAGCCGTGATCCTGAGCCGCATTTCCCCGAGGCATATTACGGCTGCGGACGGGTTCTTATTGAACTCGGCAGGTATGACGAAGGAATTAAACTTATCGAAAAATCCTTGACAAAGCCGTTTTCCTTCCTCAGTATCAGAACAAAAGAAGAGGTTGAACAGCTTCTTGAAGAAGAAAAGAAAAAGCATAGTTCAAAATAATTATAAGAGGTGAAAGTTATGGACACAAAAACAAAGAAGATAGTCAGAATAGCAATGTTTACCGCGCTTGCGGCGGTTCTTACGATGTTTCCGCACTTCCCTACGGCGACCGGCTATGTGCATTTCGGAGACAGCGTAATTTATATCGCGGCGGCGTTCTTCGGCCCTCTTGCGGGTGCAATCGTCGGCGGTGTTGGTCATGCCCTGGCTGATTTGATGTCGGGTTATCCGGTGTATATTCCAATTACATTTGTTGTTAAGGCAATCATGGGTTATGTAACGGGCAAGCTTTTGTACCAACATAAATTTGCTCCGGGTCGTGTGGCTGTTACCGCGGTGATTGATTTGTTTATAGTAACGGTCGGTTATTTTATACCCGAAATATTTATGTACGGATTCGCGGCGGCACTTAATGTGTTCATTTCATCACCGCTTCAATGGCTGATGAGCGTTGCGGCTTTCGCAATCCTC
>CAJKNM010000099.1 GCA_905201285.1 uncultured Eubacteriales bacterium
CCCGCAACCACGGCTTGGGAAGCCGTTATTTTACCGCTGAACTATACCTGCGTATATAGTGATGACTGTTTAAGTCATCACTTTTATTTTAAAGGCTGCTGTTTTTAAGCATATTGTTCATTTGCTCCTCGACCTGTTTTTCTACCTTGCTGTCATCCTGACCGTCAGTCGATGAAGATGACTTATTGCTGTCTGACGAAGAGCTTTTGTTGGTCGATTTCACAAATTCACCATTATTGGCCTTTGGGTTGAATACAACAACCTCGCCAACCTTCAATCCCGAAATAATCTGAACATTTGTTCCGTCTGAGATTCCGTATTTAACACTTACCAATGAACAACCCTTCGGAACCTTAACCTCAGGATGGTCAAGCTGATTATCGACAGATTCGCTTATGTCCTTATCACTTGTGTTATCATCATTCTTGACAAGAACAAGTGCGTTTTGACCGTCTGATTTAAGAAGTGCACCTTGCGGAACAGACGTTGCGCTGTTCGCGGTATCAAGTATAACCTTTGCCTTAACTTTCATACCTGCCTTTAAATCCTCCGGGTCGGTAACAGCGACAGTTACGTCAAACATAACCTTTCCGTTTTCATCAGGCCGGCCTTCTACTCCGACAGAGCTGACCTCGCCCGAGAACTTTGTGTCGGGAATCGAGTCGGTTGTTACGGTGACCGGCTGACCTTTTTCTAATTCTGAAATACGTGATTCGTCAACGCTGAATGTGAGTGAAAGCTTACTTGTGTCCAAAATAACCATCATAGGCTTATATGAGTTAGCGTCGCCGACATTGTCACCCGCCTTGTTGTTTTTTTCAATTATAACACCGTCAATCGGTGATTTAACAGTATATGCTTCAAGCTGTTTTTCCGCTGCCTGAACATCGATTTCGCTTGTCTTTTTATCATATTTTGATGTATCCTTGCTCGATGATGCTCCGTTTAGCTTAACGCTTGCGATAAGCTGTCCGCTTGAAACGTTTCGTCCGACAGCTGCGCTTAAAATCGAAACCGAACCCGAAACATACGAAATAATAGGTGAGGTCGAGCCATCGCTTTTCTTTATCACACCAACCCGAGAACCGGCAGCAACGCTGCTTCCCTGTTTGATACTAAGGCTTTCTATCTTGCCCGCGTCAGATGCAATTATTCTTCCGGTGTCGGTCGAAACTGAACTTCCCGAACCGGAATCACTTGCTTTATTAAGCTCGTTCTTTGCACGTTCAACCGCAAGCTTCGCTTCTGTGTCGTCGAGCTTATATAAAACATCGCCTGCCGAAACTTTGTCACCGACTTCATATTTGGACTCGGCAATCTTCCCCGATACAAGTGATACAATCTCGTATTTATCGCCCGAGGCAAGGACACCGTCAGCCTCCATAGTGCTGACAATATTCTCTTTTGCCGCGGCGTATTGAACATAATTCCTAAGCGGGTTTGCCATTTTTACCGCACCGTAACCGGCACCCGCAATAATAGCGGCGATAAGTATTACACATATGGCGATGGTTTGAACTCGGTTCTTTTTCGCGAGGTTTATAAGCTTTTGAAACCATCCTTCATCATCGGCGGATGAGTTTGTTTCCTCAAGCGCTTCTGAAATTTCTTCAGCGTTTAAAAGCTTTGTGCTTTGAAGATCCTCCTGAACTTCAAGTTCATTTGAATTTGAAGCGTTCTCCGATGGAGTATCATGGTCAGTACCGACTTCATCGGCCTGCTCATTGCCGCTGAAAAGCACGAAATCTTCAGGCTTTTCATTATCATTATTATCTTTTCGGAAAAACATATTACAATCTCCATTCTGTCGGCTTATACCGACAAATCTTATATCTCTTAAATTATCTCGTTTATTATATCAGATTTTTTCACTTTATATGTTAAAAAATTGTTAAATTACTTATACTTTTATGTTACCGATAAATATAAAACCCGTTTTCGGTAATAATTCGGCACAAGTATAAATATACTATAACAAACACTTGGACAAGGAGATTATCGTATGAAAATTGACCCTGCCGTTATTCTCGCCGGACTTATGATGCTTTTTGTACTGTACATAATTTGCCGGATTTTTATAAAACCCATTAAATGGCTGCTTAAATTGATTCTAAACTGTGCTGTGGGATGTGCGGCAATGCTTTTGATAAACCGCATCGCGGCACCTCTCGGAATAAGCTTTGCCATAAATCCGCTTACCGCAATGATAAGCGGTGTCCTCGGTGCGCCGGGAATGGTAATGACTCTTGTTCTTCAAAGCATCTTATAGCCTAAAACAACTCTGTCACGGTTTTCAATATCCCTGATTATTTCAACATTACGATATCCGCCGTTTTTCATAAGCGCCGAAACCTCGGCGCCCTGGTCATATCCTATTTCAAAAGCAAGCAGACCGCCGTCTTTCAGTACGGCGGTTTTAATTATTCTTCGGTAGAAGTCAAGCCCGTCACCGCCGCCGTCAAGCGCAAGCCGAGGCTCAAAATCGCGAACTTTCTTATCGAGAGTACATAAAACATCGGTTTTTATGTACGGCGGGTTTGAAACGATACAGTTAGCCGCATCGGAAATGACATCCTTTGTCACATCTGCTGAAATAACGGTCACTCTGTCCGAAACGCCGCAAAGCTCTGCGTTTTGCTTTGAAACATCAAGAGCAACAGGCGAAATATCAGCGAGAAAGACCGATGCGTCATCTATGTATTTAGCAAGGCTTATCCCTATACAGCCGCTTCCGCAGCACAGGTCATATATCAACGGATTTTTTTGGCTGTTAAGCCTGCTTATTACGGCTTCGACCAAAATTTCGGTATCCGCACGCGGAATAAGAACCCCGTTTTTAACCTTAAAGCGAAGCGACATAAATTCACATTCGCCGACAACGTATTGAACGGGTTCGCCGCCTGCGACACGGGCGGCGTATCCGAGTATCTCTCTGTATGCGCTGTCAGAAACCTCGGCATCGCCCAGAATCAGCTGAGTTTTGTTTATGCCCAAAACCTTCATTATTAAAACCGAGGCATCTGTTGACGCTTCAGCGGAGGGGGATAGCATTGAAGTAATCTCTGCACGAAGCTCTCTGATCTTCATATGCGGCTCACCACTTATCCTCTTCTTTGTTTTCGGGTATAACCGCCTTGAGTGCGGCGATTGCAACTTCAATCTGACTGTCATCGGGTTCGTTTGTGGTTATAAGCTGAAGCATCATACCCGGTTTACTTATAATCCGGGTGACGATGTTATCGTATCTTCCGGCAAGTTTAATAATCTCATAAGAGATTCCGGCAACAATAGGAAGAAGAAGCAGACGGAGCAGCAGCCTTGTTATAACCCAGGGAAGGGCGGCGAGCGCGTGTCCGATCAGCGGAATAGCCGCAAATTTTTCGGCATCCCATGGAATGATTGAGTATACGAGAATACTGATTATCATAACCAAAAGAAGAAAGCTTGTTCCGCAGCGCGGGTGAAGCCTTGATTGAGCTCTTACATTTTCTACCGTGAGGTCAAGACCTTTTTCATAACAAAATATCGATTTGTGTTCTGCACCGTGGTACATAAAGACGCGCTTGATGTCCTTTGTGAGTGACACCAGAAACAAATATGAGATAAATATTATGATTCTGACTATTCCTTCAACCAGAGTGAGTACAGGGGCGCTTTTAATAACGCCCTTTAAAAATCCGGTTATAAGTGCGGGGAGAAGAATAAACAACCCCACGCTTAAAATCAGTGAAATAAATACAGAGATGTAGATGACAACGTTCATCGCCTTCTCTGAATCAAGCTTTTTTTCGAGCCATGCTTCAAACTTCGACGGTTCTTGCTCGGTGGGATTTCCGTCCTCGTCAACATCTATAAACTGAGCCGAATACATAAGGGATTTAACACCTATAATCATCGAATCTATAAAGTTTACACAGCCGCGTATAATCGGAAGCTTGACAAACTTCCCCGTTCTGACCTTACCGAGGGGCATATTGTCTATCACTATCTCACCGTCAGGCTTGCGGACAGCGGTAGCAACATTATGCGGCCCGCGCATCATTACGCCCTCCATAACCGCCTGGCCGCCTATAGATGTTTTATGTACGGCACAGTTGTTGTTTTTATCGTTATTTGCCATATCAGCAATCATATCCTTTCTGAATTTCTGTAACATATTTTAGTATATCATATTGCTTAGGATATTTCAATACATATTTTATTAAATTTAATCGGCCTTACTGCGGCTCTGTGAGTGAGGCGATTGCGCTGAGTATCATATTTTCGGTGATTTTGGCCATTTTCCGCGGCGCTTCTTTCATTCCGCCGTTCAGCCATGCGTCACAGATTCCGATACTTCCCATTTCGATGAAATGACACAGATACTCAAATTTAACCTTGTCTTTAATGTTTAGGTCAGAGTATATCCTCGCAACATATTTTTCGCGCAGTGTGATTTTAAGCTTGTCAACAAAGGCGGCATCACCGTTTTTTCCTATCAGGCTTTTGGCGAGAAGGCTGTTGTCCGCCAGAAACTCAAAAAGCTCTGTCAAAAAGGTGAGAAATGTTTCTTGTTCATACGATGGCTCATAATTGCTCACTATTTCATTGAATCGTTCAAACGCCTCTGTTTCAAGCTTGTCGACCATATCATAAACATCGCGGTAATGAAGATAGAACGTTCCGCGGTTAATGTCAGAAAGCTCAGCAAGCTCTCGAACGGTGATATTTTTAAGCGGCTTCTCTTCAAGCAAGGCCGCAAGGCTGTTAATCAGAAGTTTTTTTGTCTTTCGTATTCGTCTGTCCACTTTTTTACTTGCTTCACTCATAAATATTTTCTCCTGTTAGTCAACACTTTTTATAAAAAGTGTTCATTAATACACAAAAGTGATTTAATTGGGTATTGAAATTTTTCGAAATATTTATTATAATATATTAAATAGTATAATACCCTATTTATGGACAGTTGTCAATTATTTTTCAAGGAAAAGGAAAGGTGAAGAATATGGCATCGAAAAATGGCGGCAAGCCGCCGATTGAGAAAGTA
>CAJKNM010000100.1 GCA_905201285.1 uncultured Eubacteriales bacterium
AAACCTCCAAAATGATATTTTTATTATATATCATCTTGGAGGTTTCGTAAAGAGTTTACACAAAATTCGGGATTGACTCTTCCTTATACCACTGTCAACACTTCACATAAAACATTTTTGGCTCTTTGTCAATAGTTGGGGTCAAAAAAATAATGGAATTTTTTTAGAGGCGGTTGTAAATTTATGCAACCGCCTTTAGCTTGTCGGTTTTCTTGTAATTAAACATATGTAATATCCTTTTTCTGAATCTCTCAAAATTCCGATAACCATAGGCGTTTCTTTTCAGTACCTTAATTTTGTTGTTGCAACCTTCAGTGAATCCGTTTGTATAGGGTAGGGTTATGGTATTGACTTGCTCAACAATGCCCAATAAAATCAAAAATCAATAAATCAATTATGAAGATTATTCTGATAGGCGGACGGAGTTATGCCGACAAGCTTTTTAAACACCGTACTGAAATGCTGTGGATTTTTATACCCCACTGCGGCGGCAACCTCGTATATACTGCTTCCGCTCTCCGACAAGAGCTTTTTTGATATATCGATTCTGACCTGGATTATATAGTTTTTGATTGTTGTTCCCATTTCCTTGCTGAAAATGTTGCTGAGATAGTTGGGCGAGTGATAAAAATGCTCGGCAATCTCGTTCAGTGAGGTTGCGGGGTTTTCTTTTATGTATTCCCCGACCTGACGTATTAAATCCTTGTTTTTGGTGTTTCTGGTAAAGCTTATGTGTGACACGGTAACGTCCACAATATCACAGATACATTTTTCAAGCTCGTCAATCGTGTTGTATTTTTTAATAAGGAGCCACACATTCGTTTTGTCGAAAAGATTATCGGGATTCTGACCGCATTGAATAAGGCACATAGATGCACGGACGAAAAGCTCGTTACAGATTCTCTGAACGGTCGAGATAGGCTCTTGGTTGTTTCTGAACGAGTTGAAAAGCTTCCTGACCGAGAGCATAGCCGATACTCCGTCACCGACCTTAATGTGGTTTAAAAAGCCTTCGTCATAGAACTTAAAATAATCGACGAAGTTTTGTTTAGGCTCAACATCGGATATACAGATGACGGTGTTGAGCCCGAGATAAAAGCTGTAGTTAAGCGCGTTTACCGCATCGCTGTAAGAATAAGCGGCGTCCTTAAGCGCACTCATACACTTTCCTACGCCGATTACGTACTTTATTCCTTGATTAAAGTCAAGATATTCGCATACGGCATTTAAAATATTCAGTATTCCGTTATTTATCTCTGAGTCGGTCATATTCCTATCGTGGATGAATAAAAATGTCATAGTGGATATGTCAAAAAACGGAATATAGTCTCTGGTGAACTTTGAAATAATCTTTATAATGCTTGAAAATATTTTATAATTGTGCGAAAAGGATTCCTCTGTTGACGGCGACTTGACCGAGATAACGGCCGCGGTGTATTTTGAATCGTTTTTCAGACCTCCGAATATCGAGAAAAGCTCGCTGTTCGGGGCGGAATCATTTTCTATCACGCTGAAGAAATAGCTTTTGAGAAAGTACTTACAGTTTTCAAGCTGACGTGAGATATTTTCGAGTTTCAGGTTTTTGCTGCGTTCGGCTATTTGTTCGGAAACAGCGGATTTGACGGTGTCTAAGAGGGTAATATCCTCAAACGGCTTTAAAATATATTCATATACGCCCAAAGAGACGGATTTCTGAACATATTCAAACTTGGTGTATGCTGTGAGAATTATAATCTTTATATCGGGAAGGATATTAGACACCTCGTTCGCAAGCTCAAGGCCTGTTTTCTTGGGCATTTCTATATCGGAAATAATAATATCGGGTTTGAGTTCTTTAGCGAGTTCCATCGCCTCCTGACCGTTTTCGGCAACGCCGCAGATTGATACTCCGATTGATTCCCAGTCTATGTTTTTTAAATTTTCACGGCATAAAAATTCATCCTCGGCTATGAGAAGCTTCATTTTACTTTACCTCCGTTCAGTCTTTTTCGGTTTATTTCATCGGCACTTTTAATGGCCTTAATCGTAATTCTGACAGTGATTCCCTCATCGGCGTTCGGATAATAGAAAAGTCCGTATTCCTCGCCGAAATATATTTTTATACGCTGTGAAATGTTGTGTATTCCGTATTTTTCTATGGGTTCATTCAAGTCAAACTTCTTGTTTACATACTCGTTCATCTTGTTAAAATCAAGGGTATAATTCCCTATGCCGTTGTCCGAGACGGTAATGATTACCTTATCGGCTTCACGATGAGCCTTAATAATTATGTGGCCGGTATAGTCTATATCCTTAAAAGCGTGATAGATACAGTTTTCGACAAGCGGCTGAAGCGTCAGCTTGCAAATCAGACAGTGCCTTACCTCGCTGTCGGCGATGATTTCGACGTCAAAGCGGTTCCCATAGCGTATCTTCTGGAGGTAAACATAATTCATCACCTGGTCGAGTTCATTGTCAATGGTAATCATCTCAGCACCGTTGTTGAGCGAGTGCATAAAGAACCGCGACAGCGCAACAGTCATCTTTTCTATATCCTTTGCGCCATAGCTTTTTGAAAGGGCGCTGATTGAGTTGAGAGTGTTATACAAAAAGTGCGGCGTTATCTGTGCCTGAAGCGCTTTAAGTTCGGCCATTTTCCGAACCTCGGTTTCGTGGTTTACGTTTTCTATGAGTTGTATAATCGAATCGTTCATCGAGTTAAACGACTCAAACAGAACGCCTATTTCATCCTTCGTTTCGGAATGGAGGGTGTTGTTGTGTTCCACGTTATAATTCCTCATTCGCTTTGAGAGAACCGAAAGAGGCCTTGTTATCAGCGATGAAATAAAGATAATAAGCGCAAGCGACAGAAGGAACAGAAGTATCCCCGAGGTGAGTATCGCGGTGGTTATTGCGCCTTGCGCAGAACTAAATTCGTTAATCTTCACCGTGCCGATTATGAACATTCCCGTGTTATAGAGGGGATAGCTTTTAATCAGCCATTTTTCGTGGTCAAGGGTAATCGTTCTCGTTTCCGTGTTCTCAGACAACAGCATATCGTTAAAGATGGTCGGGTTGTTGACCAGCTTTTCGCCGAGGGGCGAGCTTGTTCGGTTGACTATATGACTTTCGGAGCAAAGGAACATCTTTCCCGTATCGGCAAGGGTAATATTGTCGAGGTACTCGGTGAAATTCTGCATATCTATGTTTGATTTTAATACGGCAACGGGTTTCTGGGTATTAACATCGTGAATCAGCTTAGACGCAACGATATGGGCGCTGTTGGAATCCTGAGCGTCGCGGATAATCCATTTTGTGGTGCTTCCGGCATAGCGCATAGAGGTGTACCAGGTATCGTTTTTAAGCTGTTTGTCAGAAAAAACGGACTGTGCCTGATTTATCTGAGGATAGTCGTCACGGCCGATGACATAAAGCTCGGATTTTAGAATCTTGCTCTGAAAGACATCGATTTCACGGAGGGCGTTTTCCAAAACGGTCACATCGTCTATCGGATTGCCCCGGTGAGTTTGTGACAGGGTTGTCTGAACGGACTCTTTAGTCTGAAACGAGAGAAGGCTTGAATTTATGTCATCCATAAGCGTCTGAATATGCTGTGTAGACGACAGCATAACCTGTTCGACGTTCCTTTCGGCAAGGTGCGTAACAACTCGGCTTGAACGGACAAATACAATAACGGCAAATATAATAACGGTGAGAGTAACAACAAATACGCACGAAACGGTCAGCTTAAGTTTTATCGATAAATTGTTAAAGAATTTCATAATAATCACCTGTAAAACAGATTATTTCAGCCGGGGTTTATAATGTAATTAATCAAATATAATGAATTATAACATAAAAAAATGAAAAAATAAATAGAAAATGAAAATTATCGTAAGTTTACAAACAAATCGTAAGTTTTCGGTATTGCCATATCCGCGCTTTTCTGTTAAAATTAAAAACGGGAGTGGTAAAGATGAAAAGGGTGTTGATTTTTTTGGTTACGGCCGTGCTGTTATTCACGGCGGGCTGTGGCGTGAAAAATGAAGCCGTACAGACACAGCAGGAAAACAAGATTGTTCTTGCAATCAAGCGAGACACGACCGGAACAATCAGAAGCTTAGTTGACAGGTTCTCTGAGGAGAACAGCGGGATTTCGGTTAAGCTTATGGAGCTTTCGGATGAGAGCGTCGAAAACCACCGCGTACTCAGCTCGGTTCTTGCCGGGAACGAGGTCACGGTTGACGTTATGATTGTTGAGGATATATGGATGAAGGAATTTTCATCTGTGGGGTACCTCAGACCGCTTGACGGCGGCATAGGTGTTGACAATAGTGAATATCCGAAAAGATTCTCTGATGTAATGTACTCCGGCGGAAGGCTGTATGGGCTTCCGTTCATACTTGACGCGGGGATTATGCTCTATCGAACGGACCTGACCGACGGAGGTCTGAACTATAACGATTTTTTAAAGGCCGACAGTCCGGACTATTCGATACAGGGCGTGGATAAGGAAGAAATGATTTGTGTCATTCAGGAATGTATAAGGCTCTCCGGCGGAGTGGAGAGGGGCCTTGAGCTTTATAAGTCGCTTATCGAAAAATCTCAGTATGCGTCAGACAATTATCTTTCGGATTTTAAAAGCGGAAAGACCGCGTATGCACGTTCGTGGACAAGCAGCTATATACAGGTTCAGAATAACTTCAGTAATATTCAGGGAAAGGTAAGAACAAGCCTTTTGTGTATGGGTGATAATCATTACACCACGGCGAGAGCGTACTTTGCGGCGGTGAACAGCGCATCCGACGCATCAAAATCAGAGGCGATTAATAAGTTTTTGAACTTTCTTATAAGAGAGGATGTTCAGCTTGAACTCGCCAAGGGAACGGGAACGCTTCCGCTTAAATATAAGTATTATCAAAATCCGCTGGTCGCCGACTATAACGAATATAACGAGAAGTTCGAGGATTGTCTTGATAAGCTCAACTATCGTGCAAACGCTGAGAATTATACGCTGCTTTCCGCGGCGGCACAGAG
>CAJKNM010000101.1 GCA_905201285.1 uncultured Eubacteriales bacterium
CGTCAACAAATTCGGGGTGAAGAACAACATTTCTCTGCTGATACTTTGTGTCAAGATCAGGAAGTCTCTCCCACTCAACCAAATCTTTCGTGCGAACAATTCCGCACTTTGCAACAGCCGATGATGTATCGTCAACCGTCCTGTCTTTTCTCTCGGAACAGAACATGCCGTAAATCCAGCCGTCCTCGTGTTGTGTTAACCTCATATCATAAACGTTTGTGTCGTCTTCGCCGTACTTGGGAAGCCTTACAGGGTACTTATCAAACACAAAGTTATCTACACCGTTATCGCTTCTCGCAACGGCGAAATACGACTTTCGGTCATATCCCTCAACACGGGCAACGAGAACATACTTGCCGTCCAAATAAATCGCACCCGAATTGAACACGGCATTCACGCCAATACGCTCCATAAGATACGGGTTTGTTTCCTCGTTTAAATCATATCTCCACTCAAGCGGAATATGCTCGTGGGTCAGCACGGGATTCACATATTTATCATATATCCCGTTATACCAATTCTCATCTATCTGATTCTTCTTTTCAACAAATGCCTTGTAACTCGCTTTTAAATCATATATTTTTTCATTAAAATTTTTCATTGCTTGCTGTCTCCTTATAACACAAAGTACATTTTTAGCTACTTTATCTAATATTCTAATTATTATATTATAAATATACTCTCTAAATAATTTTAATGTACGAAGCCGAGCACGGCGGAACCGTAAGCGTATTATCTTTCGCAAAGGCTTCTCCGTTAAAGCTATAAATCACATCACCGACTTCTTCATCAAACGAACATATACATTCTTTGTCCGTCGGGTTTATTGCGACAAGAATACTTTCGTCTTTGTTTATTCGCTTATACACAAGCGGATATGCGCTTTCTTTAATAAATACAGGCTCAAATGCCGCGCTCTCCTGCAAGGCTTGATTAGCTTTTCTTATTCTTATCAATCTCTTTAATTCGTTTAATATCGAATTTTCGTCAGCCGCCTGCTTTTTTACAGTTGGTCTGTCATCACACTTATCCATAGTAATATACAGTTTTTCGGGCGCCGCTGTTGAAAATCCATCGTTTGTGCTGTCATCCCATTGCATCGGTGTGCGAGACCCCGTTCGGTTAAACCCGCCCTCGACCGATTTCAAGCCTTTAATATAGTGCATACCGATTTCATCACCGTAGTATACAAACGGAATTCCGGGCATCGACATTATAAATGCAAACGCAAGTTTTATCTCAGGTTCATCAAGCTTATCCGATATTCTTTCCATATCGTGATTGCCGGAGGGCAGACAAATAAATCCCTTGCCCTCTGTCTTTTTGAGACAAGACATATAATATTCAAAAAACTCTGAAACATTTCCGCCGCCGCTGTGTGAAAAATACGGCGTTTCCCCTCTGAAAAGTTCGGGATAATGTGACGGTCCGAAGTGCAGCAGAAAATCCATATCAAAGCCTCCCTCAAGCGATTTGTCAGGCTCTCCCCATTCGGAAACAAACGCGGCATCGGGGAACTCTTTATTGATTCTGCCGAGTATATCCTGCCATAGCTTTATTGTCTCGCGCTTTTCTTCGTCCGCCTTTATAAGCGACCCGGCCATATCCACGCGGAAGCCGTCACAGCCCATATGAAGCCAAAACCGTATAATTTTATAAAGCTCCTCCCGTGTATTTATTGCCTCTTTTGAATCAACTGAAAACTGCCACTGCTCGGTAACCTTTGCAAATCCGTAATTCAGTGCAGGCTGAGTTGAAAAGAAGTTTACGGCACAGCTTCCGTTTCTTGCGGAAATTCCGCGGATTGATCCCGAGATATTGGGGTATCCTGCGCAATCCGTCCAGATATTATCCGTCCAGATATATCTGTCGGAATATTCATTTTTATCAGGCTTCATTGATTCTTTAAACCACTTACACTCAACTGACGTGTGTCCCGGAACAAGGTCTAAAATAATGTGCATATTCCGTTTATGCACCTCGTCAAAAAGCCTCTTTAAGTCCTCATTGGTTCCATATCTCGGGGCGACACTATAATAGTCCTCTACATCATATCCCGCATCGGCAAACGGCGATTTAAAGCAAGGATTCATCCAAATCGCCGTAAACCCCATATCCTTTATATAGTCAAGTTTTTCGATAATTCCGTTAAAATCACCTATTCCGTCCGCATTGCTGTCTTTAAAGCTTTGCGGATATATCTCATAAAATATTGCGTTTTTAAGCCACTTTTTCATTGTCATTTTCCTCCGTTCCTATATTTTATTTTAATAGTTAATTTCGTAATAATTGGTCAGAGGCTGCTGATTTTTGTTAAACATCATAGCCTTAATAATGTATGTCTTACCCGCTTCCAAATCATCACCCAAATTAACCGCCGCGGTTGTACCATTCGTGCACTCAGATGCGTTAACCTTTACAAGAAGCTTGGAATTATCACTCTGCTTTTCATATACCGCCACAAATAGCTTTGGCTCGGGTTCACTTTCGTAATTGGTCGCTGTGTAGTCAACCGAAGCGGTGTTATTTGTTTTATCGGCAGTAACACTACTGATTGTAAAATCCTTTACAAACTTAACCTCGGTTGTACCTGACGAAACATTTACATTCTCTGCTCCATACGTCTTTCCCCCGATTTGTGCAGCCATACCCATATCGGGTTTAAGTGAAATTACTCCGTTGCCGGCTGTATCTACGCTTCCGCCTTTGCTTACTTTTATTGTATATGTCTCAAAGCTTTTGAACACATCACTCCAGCCGGATATATCGCCTACAAGTGATTTTTTACTGTTATAGCTGTCATTTAAAAATATAAGAGTATTGACTTCTTCCGCATTTTTAGACGCTATTCGGCTTCCTGCGAAAATTCCCGAATTCATTCTGTTTCCGGAAGATAAGCCATTTTTAGTAATTAATTTTGCAGCATCGTCTATAACTATCGTTGTTGTTCCTTTAATATGATTTGTTGACGCAATGCTTATAAAAAACCAACCGTTTGTACCGTTATAGCAACCGGAAAAGATTCGTCTTGTGACTTCTCCGCTGAGCAAATACAAATGCGCATTTCCCGTAAGATTTGTTCCCTCAGAACCGCCAAACAGCGCTTCCGCAATTCCGCCCGTCATAGTTATATTGGTGTTGCAATTCAACGTCGGTGCAGAAGCCGCAGAGCCGGCATACACATTCATCACTTTTCCGCCTTTTATTATTATATTTGTAGACTCTCCAACCGAGCCGCCCCAACCTGAACCGCTTCCTACTATATATTTAGTCACCGCGTTTCCGTCAAGGGTAACATTTGTTTTTTCGGATACACCGCCGTTATTTCCGCCGCCGTAAATATAGCAGGGCGAAATGCCTGCACTATTACTGTCATTGATTCCGTCACCCGGGTTGCAATTTCCGCCGAAGGTTATATTTGTATTTCCGTTTACGGCGGCATTGAGCGAACCACCGTAAACGCGGTCATATTTGCCGCCGTATAATCCGATATTGGTATCACCGTTTACCGAACTTCCGTTTCCTCCTCCGTACACTGTCAGTCGGTCATCGGAGGTTACTTCATTTCCTATCTCAAGCTTGTGTCCATTTGCAAAAAGTGTTGATTTGCTCAGCTTAAGCTTATCGAGCTTTATATCCGAGTTACACTCAAGCGTCTCAGGCAGAGTTAAACCCCTTGAGTTGTAGTCTCACTCTATCGTTATACTTCCGCTTGAAAGGCTCGGCAATGATTCAATTGCAGCGTCTCTTTTTAAAACAATAGTTGTATTCACACCCGAAATTGCCATCGAAAGCGCACGGTTTAACGTCTGCAAAGGGCTTCCTTCGCTTCCGTCATTTAAGTCACTGCCGCTTTCGGACACATAAAGCGATTGTCCCTCACTTTCGATTTGTTTGACCACCCCTGCCTCGTTTGAACGAAAGACATATTTGCCTCCGTCTGTCTCAAACGGAAAAGCTATTGAGTAATAACCGTCCGCGTTCGCAGAAATCTGATTAATATACTTGATATTCCGCCCTTTTATTTCGCTGTCGGACAGGTCCTTATCAAGCGCAAGAACTGATATTTGCTTGTTTGCGGTTGTTTTTCCGTAAAACTCAACCTGCATCTGCTTCTCATTTCCGATTTGTCTGACCTCTCCCGACTCATTTGAACGAAAAACGCATCCGTCTCCGTCTGTCTCAAACGGAAATTTTATTGAATAACCGCCGTCTGAATCCGCAGAAATCTGATTAATATACTTAATATTTTGTTCATTTACTTCGCTGTCAGGCAAATCCTTATCGAGTGCAAGAACCGATATTTGCTTATTGGCGGTTGTCTCTCCGTAAAACTCAACCTGAATCTGTTCCGCAAACGCGGTCTGAGCCATAACAGTCGCGCACAAAGCTGCACAGCATACAGTTTTTCTTATTTTTTTCATAGAAACACGCCCTCTCGTCTTATTTTGAATCATTCAAGTTTTAAAATCGTTTCAAGAAATATATTTTTCATATGAAAAGCATTGTACTGCCATACCTATCCTTCTTATGAAATTCAACCCGTATCATCCCTATTAATTTAAACTTCTCTTACAAGCTTAATCACTGCGGCATCGCAGGCCTTAAGCGTCAGCATATCACCGCTGATATCTCCCATATATACCTCATCTATCTTCCAGTCACGGGCAATTTCGATATTCGAATTTATGGTCTCCTTTGAATAATTTA
>CAJKNM010000102.1 GCA_905201285.1 uncultured Eubacteriales bacterium
GTTGTATTTAATATTTAATTGTGATAATATAATATAAGATTATGATATTATGTTCATATTATAATCCTATTTACGAATGTAAAGAGAAAGGCAGTGAAATTGATGAAATGTCCGAAGTGTGGTATTAATTTACTTGAACATGTTGATGTTTGCCCATTCTGTAAGACTCCTATTCCCAAAGAAGCCGAAAAGGCCGAACCGGAAGAAAAACAGACACCGGCTTCTGTGAGCAAACCGAGTCAGAACACCGGGCGTTATTCCGCGATAGATCCATCAAGAGACAGCTATGATTTTGACTTGCAATATACTCTGACCTTCCGTGATTCGGGAGAAATAAAGCAGGCTATAGCTGATATGGATGCGGGTATAAGCTATGATTTAAATAAGAAAAAAATATCAACCGAGCATAAAACTTCAAGCGAACCGAGATACACTCTTGAAGAAATGCAGGCGGCGGCTCTCCGTGCTCAGGAAAGACGCGAGCACAGGAAGAACGGAAAACACACGAAACGCAGGATTTCACATTTTGAGAAACGTAACAGCGATGCCTTGCGTGCTGCTAAACCTATCAAAAAAAGATCTGACGATGAGGATAGGCCTAAGCACAATAAATCTCACAAGGGACTTTTTATCGGCGCGGGCGTATTGGTTCTTGTTGTTGCTATAATCGTTGGTTTGGTTAATGTTTTTGCATACTTTGCTCATAAAACACCGGAATATCCGACGGTTTATACAAAGGGCAATGAGCTGTATTCATATTACAACGGAAAAGAAGCCCTGCTCAGTTCTAATTTTGTCACAATCGAGTATGAGGCTCAAAACACGGGAAACGAAAAGCAGTCCGACAAAACATCCTCCAATTCGAAGAAAAAAACCGAGTTTAAAGACCCAAAGGATGTCAAAAAAGCTAAAATAACAAAAAAAGATTTAATTAAGATTTCAGAGGACGGCTCTGTTGTTTACTTCCTTGAAAATGTAAATCTTAACTCAAAGTCCGGTGATTTGGTATCGTATATTAACGGTAAGAAAAAAAGTAAAACTGTTATAGCACAGAATGTATACTATGATTTTAATGTAAGTAAGACCGGTTCATCCGTTCTCTATCTGAAAAACGCCGATGAAAACGGGTCACACGGGGAGCTGTGCTTATGGAATCTTGAAGGAAAAACGGATAAGAAGGTCGATACGGATATAACCTCAGGTAATTTTAAACTGTCTCAAGACAGCCTGTGTGCTATATACATAAAGAACTTCAATCCCATAGTTCACACAGGTGATTTGTTCTTTGCAAGCTTCGCCGAGGGTGCGGGTGACCCCAAAAGACTCGATGAAAAGGTTGCTTATGTATTTGGCACAGCGTCAAAAGGCAAGATTTATTTCTATGCTAAAAATTACGACACAAAAACAGGCACATATGACCTCTATGTTCAAAGTGAATCCGAAGGACCTAAGGCAATCGCCGAAAAGGCATTTTCCTCGCCTTTGATTTCCGAAAAGCTTGAATCGGCATATGTGTACAGTAACTACAACAACAACTTCCAGACTCTTAACTATGTGGACCTGACAAACGGCGGAAATACAAAGCTCGCTGACCAGGTTACAGAAATTGTCAAAGTCAGAAACGACGAAGGCGCTGTTGTATTTTCAACGGCATATGATACAGATAAGGCGGATTATTACTTTGTAAGCGCAAAGTCGCCTAACCCTCAGAAGGTTGCTACAGCAATCAATGTTACGGCTCTCAGTCAGGACAGCGGGATGAAAGCGTTCAGTGCGAGTGATGATTTTTCGACCATCGCATATATTGGCGGTTATGACGCCGATACAAAGAAAGGCGCGCTTTATACAATGTCAATTATTAATGACTATTCCGGCTCAGAAAAACGGATTTCAGATGACGCTTACTCGTGTAATGTTTCGTCTGATGGCGCGATTATAAGATTTGCGTCCGGATATAATGCTGAAACAAATACTGTAAACATTGTTTCCTATTCAAATTCAAATACGTTAAAGCTTGCCGAAAACGTGGGTATGGGTGCGTTTACATTCGATAAAACCGGAAACTATGCTATTTATGCCTCTGACTTTAATACAGAGTCATCTGACGGCGTAAGCAGGGCTAAGATTAATACCGTTAATAAAAAGGCAAAGATTAAAAATCTTGACGAAAATGTTTCTGCTTACGGATTAAAGACTGACGGAACAGTAATCCTTAAAAAGGTTGATAACGGAAACGCAGCTCTTTATAAAACCAAGATAAAGGGCGGCACTCCTAAAGTATTTGCAGAGGGAGTAACAGACGTATTATCGTATTAAATAAAATTATGAAAGATAAACAATTAATCGGGATAATGGGCGGGACGTTCGACCCGCCCCATCTCGGGCATTTACTGTCGGCAGAAAGTGCGGCATCTCAGCTCGGACTTTCAAAGGTACTGTTTCTCCCCAACGGAAAGACTGTATATAAGCAAAGAGAAAACACCGCTTCGCCGAAACAGCGTTTTGAAATGACAAGGCTTGCTATAAGTGATAACGACTTATTTGAAATATCCGATATAGAAACAAGGTCAAGTCAAATCACGTATACCTTTGATACGCTTGAAAAGCTTCACACGATATATAAAAACGCTCATTTCTTTTTTATAGTCGGGGCCGATTCGCTTGATTATATGGATAAGTGGAAGAATCCAAAGAGAATTTTTGACTTGTGTACCGTTGCGGCCGTCGGCAGAGCGGGATTTTCTCAAGAGAGATTAAATAAGAAAGCACAGGCTCTTAAAGAGGAATTTGATGCCGATATTGTATTTGTTACTATGCCGAATATAGAAATATCCTCGTCAGATTTAAAAAACAGAATAAAAAACGGAAATTCGGTCAGATATATGCTTTCTGACCTTACACTCAGATATATAAAAGATAACGGGCTATACATTGAAAATTCAGGAGAGAACAGCGATGATGGAAGAAAGTAAAATCAAAAAATACCTTGAGAATGCGTTGAGCGAAAAACGGTTTAAACATTCTCTCGGCGTTGCGGAAGAAGCTGAAAGGCTTGCTGATAAATACGGCGCTGATAAAAAAAAAGCTTATCTTGCCGGGCTTGTCCACGATGTTGCAAAAGAGATTGATACGGACTCGGCGAGAAATATGTTAAAAGACAGATTCGGGATAAGGGTAGACCCCGTTACCTATAACGTGCCTAAGCTTTTGCACGCACCGCTCGGTGCGTGTCTTGCGCAGACTGAATTCGGTATATTCGACGCAGAGATTTTAGACGCTGTAAAGTATCATACTACCGCAAAGGCCGATATGAGTTTGCTTACAAAGATTATATATATGGCGGACTATATAGAGCCAAACCGTGATTTTGAGGGAGTGGAGGAACTTCGAAAGCAGGCTTATCAAGACCTCGACGAAGCTATTATTACCGGCCTTGATTATACAATTTCAGAGCTTTTAAGCGATGGAAAGATGTTTCATCCCGATACTGTACACGCGAGAAATTATTTGATTCTTCAAAAGATTAAATAACTGTCAGGAGGCGGCGGAGTGAGAGAACTAAATCAACAAAATTATCCCCCCGACTTTCAGCCTGCACCGAAGAAAAGGCGCAGACTGAAAAATCCGGGTAGATTTATTATATTTATAATATTACTGGCAGTTTTTGTATGGATGGTTATAACCTTCCTTGTTTCGCTTTCAACCGGTCAGAAGTTCAGTATTCTCGGTGCTTCGTCACAGCCGGTCAGAAATGTGGTTGTTGCCGGTGTCGATGAAGGCGGCTATAGAACAGACCTTATTATGCTCTGTCAGATAAACAGACGGACAAATGAATTGAATATTCTTCAGATTCCGCGTGACACAAGGATTCAAAACAAGAGGAATGACAAAAAGATTAACTCGGCATTCTTTTCGGGTTTTGAATGTATGAGCGAGGAAATCAATCAGGTCACCGGAATTAAGCCTGACAGCTATATTATGGTTGGATTCGATGGGTTTAACGATATTGTCGATGCGCTCGGCGGTGTAACCGTTGATGTTCCTATTCGTATGAATTACACAGACCCGGTACAAAATCTTGTCATCGACCTTCAACCCGGAAAACAAAAGCTTGACGGAGAACACGCACAAATGTTTATGCGCTTTCGCAAGAATAACGACGGTACGGGCTATACTGACGGTGATATAGGCAGAATAGACACACAAAAACTTATGTATTCAGCTGTAATAGAAAAGATTAAAACTCCCGCCGGAATTGTTAGAATTCCTGCTGTTTTGGCGGCAATGAAAAAACACAGCAAGACAAATCTTGACGGTGAACTTGTTGGCGTTTTGAGAGATATGGCGGCCTGCTCGGGAAATGTGAAATTTCATACTCTGCCCGGAAGCGGAAAATACATAGGCGGTGTTTCTTACTTTGTGCATGACAAGAACGCTTCAGCTGAACTTATTTCACAGAATTTTGTGAAATAAAGACTATTTAAATTAACGAAAGATTTAAAAAAGAATGGAGAAATATAATGGCTTGTGAAA
>CAJKNM010000103.1 GCA_905201285.1 uncultured Eubacteriales bacterium
TATGTATAAAAAGAATCATATTTTTCCCTCAGATTATATGGTGCGATATACTAAACCGGTGAAATTTTTATCTATTCTTTTTACATTATAACATTTTTTATGCCATTTGTAAAATAATTTTTTGTTTTTGAAGAAAAATAATGGTTATGTTTGTTTATGATATTAAAAGATTTAAATTTATACAAAGAAAGAGGTTTTAAAAGTGAAAAATAAGTTTAAGGTATGTGTATTAGGACTGCTTGCGGGCAGCATTGCATTTTCGGCTTCGGCGTATGCGGCCGAGCTTAACGGTATAGAGCCTAAAACCAATGTTTTTTCAAGCAATGGTTCTATAGTACCGTACTCTAAGTATCTTCAAGCGGGATATATAAATGTTTTACGTCGTACAGGGAAGGTGGAAATAGAAATTACAACAAGTGCATTTGGGTCAGTTTCACACATTTATCACGATGTTACAATTTACAGAAATGGAGTTTGGGTTTCGTCTGATAGGTATGAAAATTGGAATCGGGTTGAATTGGTTACTCCGATTAATGTTGCTGCGAGTTCAGGCGATTATATTGATGTGTACGCGGATCATTATGTTCAAAACAATGGAATAACAGAAGTAATGCACAGTCACAAATCGCTTACATACTGATACGCAAAATCAAAAATTAAATAAATCCGATTACATATAATTTATGATAATATAAACAAAGGCTTTTGCGATGCCGCAAAAGCCTTATTTTGTATTTGGTTAATCATTAATAAATACGGTGAGACCGTTTTCGTCTTCGGAATAATCCACGTTCTTTCCGAACATCTCCGATACAAAGCGGACGGGGATATACGTTCTGTCGTTTACCGTGAAGGCCGGAACGTCAAGCTCTTTCTTCTCGCCGTTTATATAGGTGTCGCGGCTTCCGATATTCATAACGATTTCAACTCCGCCGCCGTTTATGCGAACCTCTTCGGTCGCGTCATCATACGAAATGCTGTCATTGTCTATACCGAACATATTTGCCAGCTCGCGGAGCGGAAGGAAAGTTCTGTCCTTAACGACAACCGGCTTGTTCTCGAAAACACAGCGGGTGTTTTCGTACATTATTTTGACATCCTCCGCCGCGTTGTCAGGAATGATTCCGATAGATGCTGCGGGAAAGTCGGTGTTTGCACTCAGCGCAAAGACGTCAATACTGTTGCTATCGGTGATTTCGGGATAGTCTATGCTATAATCATCGGGGAGCGGAGATATGCTTCCGTCAAGCGTAATATTGAGCTTTGCGCCGAAGCGTTCGCGGTCAAGCAAGGAAAGCGTCGGGTCGTTCGGGTTTAAAATCTTCGCTATATCATAGAAATTTGTATCGAAGTTGATTTCAGAGCGGAACTCTGAGGGCCTTCCGTCTGTTTTAACGCTCAGCACAATAGCTTTGTCTGTACCGAAAAGGTGAACATCGTCGCGGTTCATCCAGTCGATAAGCGTTTCGCTTGCGAAATTTTTGACCGATTCCTCATCCATAAGCTCTGTCAGCTTTCCGACATAGGCGGAAGCCAGCTTTTTAAGCTGTGTCTCAGAGAGTGTGAGGGTATATGTGCCGTCCGAGTAAACGGGTTTTACTTCATCCATAGCGGACAGTATTTTGTCGCGGGAAGACTGAGAAGTTTTCTGAAGCATCTCAGAAAGCGTTTTTCCGCTGTATGACTTGAGGATTGGTATAAGCTCCATCATCAGGTCTTTATAGCCGGGGACTTTACTGTAGTCAAAGTATAGATACTTGTCGCCGGCTGTGTTTCCGATGCCGCTGTCGAGAGCTTTTAATATAAGAATATATTTAAAATCTTCTTCGTTATCCATATTGAGGTCAAGCCACAAATCAAATGATGATGACGGAACGGTCTTTTCGTCTGCGGAATTTAAAGTTATTTTGCCGTCCGCCTGAGCCTTTGTCTGCTCTGCGTTTGAGAGAACATTCATATCATAATCGAGTGAGCTTCCGAGCAGGGATGACAGACCGTTTGATTCAAGGTATTGGCCTTCGCCGTCAACCTTAACGGTCATTTTTATATTTGCATTGCCTTCATATCGACACGCCGCAGCAAAGTCATCCCAAACGGGGTCATAAGCGCTGACCGAGACACAGCCGAGAATCATTATAAGTGTAAGTAAAACAGCCGAGATTCGTTTCATAGATAACACCTCATTTAGTTTATTTTAAGAAAAGAGAGCCGTACAGATACGACTCTCTTGTACTTATCTATATTAAACCATAAATTATTAAAAATTGCAATAGAATTGCAGCAGAAATTTTTAATTTTTCTTGTGAGCGTTAGCTTTTGCACGAAGTTGATTGTTGAGAATCCTTTTTCTGAGACGAAGACTTTCGGGCGTGACCTCTAAAAGCTCATCGTCAGCTAAGAATTCCAGACAGCCTTCAAGGCTCAGTATCTGCGGAGGAATAAGACGAAGCGCGTCGTCGCTTCCCGAAGCACGGGTGTTGGTGAGCTGTTTCTTCTTGCAGACATTTACGTTTATATCCTCGCCCTTAGGTGACCAGCCGACAATCATTCCTTCGTATACCTGGGTTCCCGGGGTGATAAACATTGTTCCTCGGTCCTGAACTTTAAATATTCCATAGCCAACCGCTTCGCCGGTGTCGAATGAAACAAGCGACCCCGTGTGGCGGCGTGTGATTTCGCCCTTGAACGGCTGATAGCTGTCGAATATCGAGTTCATAATTCCCTCACCTCTGGTATCGGTAAGAAAATCGTTTCTGTAACCGAGAAGACCTCGCGCCGGAATCAGATATTCAAGCTTCATACGCTCGCCCTGCGGCTCCATTTTAACAAGCTCGCCCTTGCGTTCGCCCATTTTTTCCATTACTGCACCCATTGAGGTCTCGGGAACGTCGATGAGCAGGCGCTCCACCGGTTCGCAAAGCTGACCGTCGATTTCTTTATAGAGAACCTTCGGTGTGCTGACCGAGAACTCATAGCCTTCACGGCGCATCGTCTCAATCAGAATCGAGATATGCATTTCACCTCTGCCGGCAACGCGGAAGCTGTCGGTGGTTTCGCCGTCCTCGACACGAAGTGAAACATCCTTGAGCATTTCCTTCATAAGACGGTCGCGAAGCTGACGCGAGGTAACGAACTTACCCTCTCTTCCGGCGAACGGACTGTCATTGACTGAGAAGGTCATCTCAATAGTCGGCTCGCTTATCTTTACAAACGGAAGGGGCTCGGGGGCGTCGACCGCGGTAATGGTGTCACCGATTGTGATGTCCGTAACGCCCGAGAAGCATACGATGTCACCTACCATTGCACTGTCAACCTGGGTCTTTCCGAGACCGTCAATCTGATAGAGGTTTACCACCTTTGACTTATACGGCTCGTGCTTTTGGTGATAGTCACAAACCATAATGTCGCTGTTCTTATTAAGAACGCCGCGCTCTATCCTGCCTATTGCGATTCTTCCCACATAGTCGTTATAATCTATTGAAGATACAAGCATCTGAAGCGGGCCTTTTTCGTCGCCCTCGGGCGCCGGAATATACTCCTTGATTGTTTCAAAAAGCACAGTTAAATCCTTGCCGGGATGATAGGGCGAAAGCGAGGCCGTTCCCTCTCTTCCCGAACAGAAGATAATCGGGCTTTCGAGCTGATCCTCGTTTGCGTCAAGCTCAATAAGCAAGTCTAAAATTTCATCGGGAATGTCATCAAGGCGCGCATCCGGCCTGTCAATCTTGTTGACAACGATGATTACGCGGTGCTTCATCTCAAGAGCCTTCTGAAGGACAAATCTCGTCTGAGGCATTGGACCCTCTGCGGCATCGATTAACAGAATAACGCCGTTTACCATTTTGAGAATACGCTCTACCTCACCGCTGAAGTCGGCGTGTCCGGGTGTATCGATGATGTTCATTTTGATGTCTTTGTAATACACAGAGGTATTTTTAGCAAGAATTGTGATACCTCTTTCTCTTTCGAGGTCATTGTTATCCATAACTCTTTCTTCAACGACCTGGTTTTCGCGGTATACGCCGCCTTGTTTCAGCATCTCGTCAACCAGCGTGGTCTTTCCGTGGTCAACGTGTGCGATGATTGCAATATTTCTTAAATCTTCTCTTTTCATCTATTATAACCCCAATCTATATTATCAAACCTTTGAAGTATAACATAAATTACGTATTTTGTAAACAGCAATATGACTAAATTCAAGAATTTCTTTAAAAATTTTGTCGTTATTTTCGGAAATCTACATTATATATAGGTTATGCGCATATAAATATATCAATCGATTTTAAAAATAATTGATTTGTAAGGTGTTCGTAACTTTTGTGCAACATTACAAAATATGTTGCGTATTTACGTTGATTATGACAAGGGTTAAAGGCAATCATAATACACAAAATTACCTCTGAAACCCTTGTTTTATCGGTAGATTATACAAACTTGCATTTAATTTATAAAATGTT
>CAJKNM010000104.1 GCA_905201285.1 uncultured Eubacteriales bacterium
CTGGTCGGGGCGACAGGATTCGAACCTGCGGCATCTTGGTCCCAAACCAAGTGCGCTACCAAACTGCGCCACGCCCCGAATAACTCATTTATTATACACTACTTTTGAAGATATGTCAACTATTTTAAATGAATTTTTTTAAAAAATAATTGCAATATAAAATGTCCACAAATATCAAGCAATATTTAGTTGTTGTTTAATATTTGCTTTCGGTTTAGCTTTAGATAATCTCTGACATTTGCAGAACAAATAGCAGACTAATTTGTGAGGTTGATAAGGTGTTGTAAAAATAAGTGTGGACATTTATGAAATTTTATGATAATATGTATACATTAGGTTGGCAAGAATACTCAATAGCATAGTTTATTATTTGCTAACTGATTTAAATAAGCGGGTGATTTAGATGGATTATATAAAGGAATATGAAAAATGGTTAAGTAAGGTCGACAGTGATACGTTGAAAGAAATTGAAAAGATGAATGAAAGTGAGATGCAGGACGCATTTTATCGTTGCCTTGAGTTTGGCACGGGCGGGCTGCGCGGAGTTATGGGTGCAGGCACTAACCGAATGAATGTATATACTGTTCGGCAGGCAACACAAGGTGTTGCCAATGAAGTCATTGACAGCGGCGGAGAGGACAAGGGCGTGGTAATTGCCTTTGACTCACGGAACAATTCCAAAAAATTCGCGTATGAGTGCGCAAGAGTGCTTTGTGCAAACGGAGTTAAGACGTATCTGTTTGACGATTTAAGACCCACGCCTGAGCTTTCGTTTTCGGTTCGGCATCTCGGATGTGCGAGAGGTATAGTTATTACCGCCAGCCACAACCCAAAGGAATATAATGGCTATAAGGTCTATGGCGAGGACGGAGGACAGATTCCGCCGAGTGTTGCTGAAAAAGTAATTAAATACATAGATGCTACAGATATTTTTGACGGTGTTAAAACCTGTGATACCCCGAATTTTATAAGTATAGGCAAGGACGTTGACGAGGCATATATTGCGGCGGTTAAAGCCGAATCTATGAACATTTCGATTCCCGATGATTTTAAGGTGGTATATACGCCAATTCACGGCTCGGGGAATAAGCTTGTGCGGAGCATTCTTGATAAAATCGGTGTGAAAAATGTATTTGTTGTACCCGAACAGGAATTACCAGACGGAAACTTCCCGACGGTTAAATCGCCTAATCCAGAAAATATGGAGGCGTTTGATATTGCTATAGAATATGCAAAGAAGCAGAACGCTGATTTGGTTTTCGGAACAGACCCCGACAGCGACAGAATAGGCGTTGTTGTGAAAACGGCGGACGGTGAATTTAAGGTTTTAAACGGAAATCAGACCGGTATGCTGCTCTGTGAATTTATATTACGGAAAATGACAGAGAGAGGAACTCTTACAAAACAGCATACTGTTGTAAAGACTATAGTTACAACCGAGGTGGTTCGCAAGATAGCCGATGATTATGGTGCTGACGTGATAGATGTTTTGACCGGATTTAAGTTTATCGGCGAAAAGATTAAGGAATTTGAACAGACGGGTGACAGAAAATTTGTCTTTGGTCTTGAAGAAAGCTATGGCTATCTTAAAGGTACGTATGCACGCGATAAGGACGCGGTTGTTGCTGCAATGCTGATATGCGAAATGGCGGCCGACTATAAGACCTTGGGAAAAACGCTGTATGACGGCCTAATGGAAATTTACAAAAAGTATGGATATGTTAAGAGCGGACTTAAAACGCTGACATTAAAGGGTTCTGACGGGGCGGAAAAGATTAAGGCAATAATGAAACGTATGCGCGATAATAAGCCTCAGACTATAGCCGGCTATAAGGTGGCAGAGGTCAAGGATTATTCAAACGGAATAGACGGAATGCCAAAATCGGACGTGCTTAAATTCTTTCTCGATAAGGGTTGGTTTGCCGTTCGCCCGTCCGGTACGGAGCCGAAAATCAAGTTCTATTATGAGATAGAAACTGAGCCGAACAGCGATGTTGATGAAAAGATAAGTGATTTTTTAGAAAAAATTATTGTATAAACATATAAATATGCAATAGAGTAAAGGTGAATAATTTACTGTTAGGTAACAGCCGGGGCGATTGATAAATCGCCCCATTATTCTATTCCATTGTTTTTCCTAAGAATCCCGCCGCGGTTTCGGCCAGCTTTGATTCAAGTTCGCCCACCTGGGTTGACGGTTCCGCAATGAATACTACAGAGCCGATGCTGTCGCCGTCAAAAACAATAGGAGCGACAATTCCTGCTTCATATTTGTCGATGTCATCGGCAACCTGCACACTTTTTGTGCCAGGATTAGCCATGTAGATTGACTTGCTGTTCATAATGCGCTCCAAATCTCCTGAAATTTTCTTTTCGCGAAGCTCACGCTTAGGAATTCCGGATACAGCAATTATGTTGTCTTTGTCGGTAATACATGCAGGAATCCCGGCCGATTTGGCGAGCGAATCTGCGTATTGAGACGCGAATTCACCCAACTCGCCAATCGGTGAGTATTTCTTAAAAATAACTGTTCCATTGCTTTCTGTGAAGATTTCCAGCGGGTCGCCCTTACTGATAACACTGACAGCGTAAACCTTAGCCCTTTGATTCAAGGCTTTATGGGTGTAAGAGGTGGAAAATTCGTTATTTACACTGTCATAATTAAAATTTGAGTCAAGCTCCGTGCCGGGAAGCTTTCCGGTCTTTAATATGTCTTCAATATCAGCCTTGAGCTTAATTTCGATTATATTGTCGTTAAACACATTGATTTTGTCAACGATAAGCGCAATATCGGTTTTGTCAAGCTTGTCTTTGCTCAAAATGTTATCAAAGACTTCAAACACGGTTTTGGCGGTGCGGTTGACCTCAATAATTTGACTTCGTTTGTCACAGCTTGTCTGAAGCTGATTTTCAAGACCGTAAATTCTTTCGGTAAGTTCATTCTCCATCTCGGAATATGTTTCTTCGATAAGCTCTTTATCAGCTGAATTTTTGAGCAAGTCGCGAATCTTTTGCTTTTTGGTTGCCTTTAACTCTTCTTTTGCGTTTGCAAGCTTTGATTGTAAAATCTCTATTATGTTATCGCTGTCCTTAACAGCGGTTTCTTCGCCTGCAACGGCTTCTTCAAGCCGTTTAATCATATCGCCCGAATTTATCTTCACCATACGGATATAGTCTTTTAAAACCTTATCGAGGAAGTCAACCCGAGTGTGATGTGATGAACAGCCTTTTAAACCTCTTTTATGGTATGCGCTGCATATATACGCCGGCGCTAAGTCAGAGCGGCTCATTGAGAACATAGGCGAGCCGCAGTCGCCGCAGAAGAGAAATCCGGAATATGAGTTTTCGTATTTTTTTATACCGCGGTAGTGTGAAGTGCTTCTGAGCTTAAGCTGCTCACGGGTATAGGCAAACGTTCTGTCATCTATTATTGCATCGTGGTGCTTTTCGAAAACAATATTTTCGTCTTCAGAAACTTTCATATCTGTTCCGTTAATCTTTGCACGCTGATATTTATGCTGTCTGAATGTTCCTATATAAAAGTCATTTGAAAGTATTGTTGATACAGTAATGATGCTCCACTGACTTTTTACTTTTCGGTTAAATTCTCGCTCGTCCGCTTCGGCGCGTTCCTTTTCTTTCATTCGGGGGGTGGGAATGTTTTTATCGGTGAGATAATTAGCGATTTTCTTATATCCCCATCCCTCGTTATAAAGCTTAAAAATTTCACGGATAACCTCTGCCTCATCGGGAACAATCTCAAATTTCAGCTTTTTCTGATTTGTTATTAAGTATCCGTAAGGAACGGCACACAGCCACTCGCCGCGATTTTGACTTTTGTTTATTACCGCCTTAACTTTTTTGCTGGCATCGGTTACCGGTTGTTCGTTCAAAAGAAATCTGAACTGAATTTGAAGCCACTCGTCGTGAGTGGGGAAGTCAATGGCATCGGAGATTGAGATTATTCGTACGCCTGCGTCGCGGAGAAGCTCAAGCTCATACAAGCCTAAGCTGTTTCGTCTCGAAAAACGTGAGAAGTCTTTAACGATAAGAATTTTAACCTCTCCGCTCATAAGACGCTTGCGCATAAGCTGATACTGTTCGCGCTGTTCAAATGTATAGCCCGAGCGGTCTCTGTCTTTGTATATTGTAAGTTTTGCGTTCGGAAAACGTGATTTTGCAAAGTCCTCAATAAAATCAATTTGGTTTTCAATACTTGTATTTTTGTCCTCTTCTTTTTCAATGTCAACCGAAATTCGTGCATAGCCGAATATCTCGGATGTAATATTTAAATCGTTATTTATCAAACTTTCCATATT
>CAJKNM010000105.1 GCA_905201285.1 uncultured Eubacteriales bacterium
GTTCGGTAATGAACAGCCCGCCCTTTTGATTTTAAGAAGAATCTAAAACTTTGTATTATTTATGTCAGCAGCAGCTATTACCGCAGCCGTTATTTCCGCAGCAGCAGAAAATGAGTATTATAAGGATGAGAATCCACAGACAACTGTCGTTTCCGCATCCGCAGCCATTACCAAAGCAGCCCATACAGCAACCTCCTTCTTTAATTATTTTAAAACAGGATTGAGCCGTCTTTGTACCGAAGCGGCAAGCCGCAGTATTGCGGCAAACCGCTATCGGCGGACAGCCCGGCGGGGCACATAATTCATTTATTTTGAATTATGTACTCGTGAATTACTGTCAGTCGCAACCACAGCCGCAGCCACAGTTGTTGTTGCCGCAGTTGTTATTGCCGCAGCAGCAGCAAATAAGGATGATAAGAATGATTATCCACAGACAACTGTCGTTTCCGCATCCGCAACCATTACCAAACATTAGCTTGCACCTCCTATTTTGTGTTCACTTTATCATACGCGAAACCTATGGTTTGGTTACAGATTTGAAAAAAGATTTATAAAACATTAAAGAAATTTATGTATATGTGTTTACAAGTACAGAGGTTTTATGATATTATATAATAAGAGTTATATTGACAATTCACAATAGAGAAGGGGTGTATTCGCTTGAAAACGGATATAGAAATAGCGCAGAGCGCAAAGATGCTGCCTATACGCGAAATCGCGGAGGGTCTCGGCATAAGTGAGGATGAAACCGAATATTACGGAAGGTATAAGGCTAAGCTTTCAGATACATTGGTAAACAGGGTTAAATCAAATGAGGACGGAAAGCTGATTCTTGTGACGGCAATAAATCCGACTCCGGCGGGCGAGGGAAAGACTACGGTTACCGTTGGACTCGGACAGGCAATGAATAAGATAGGAAGGTCAGCAATTATTGCTCTCAGAGAGCCGTCGATGGGTCCGGTTATGGGAATCAAGGGCGGTGCGGCCGGCGGCGGCTATTCTCAGGTGGTTCCGATGGAGGATATAAACCTTCACTTCACCGGAGATATGCACGCGATTACCGCGGCGAATAACCTTCTTGCGGCGGCTATAGATAATCATATTCATCAGGGAAACGCCCTGCGTATCGACCAGAGAAGAATTACGTGGAAGCGTTGTATCGATATGAATGACCGCGCTCTGCGTGAGGTTATTGTCGGCCTCGGTGGAAAGGTGAACGGCTTTCCGAGACAGGATGGGTTTATGATTACTGTTGCAAGTGAGATTATGGCCATTTTGTGCCTTGCTGACGACTTAGAGGATTTAAAGGCGAGAATTTCAAAAATCGTTATAGGAAGTAACCTCGACGGAGAGCCGATAACGGCGGGTGATTTAAAGGTTGTCGGCGCAATGGCTATGCTTTTGCGCGATGCTATTAAGCCAAACCTTGTTCAGACACTTGAAAACACACCGTGTCTTATGCACGGCGGACCGTTTGCAAATATCGCTCACGGCTGTAACTCGGTTCGTGCAACTAAGCTTGGTATGAAACTTGCTGACTATTGCATTACCGAGGCCGGGTTCGGCTCTGACCTCGGAGCGGAGAAATTCTTTGACATAAAGTGCCGATTTGGCGGAATCGCTCCGTCGTGCGTTGTGCTTGTTGCCACAGTTCGCGCTCTTAAATATAACGGCGGTGTCGCTAAAGCAGAGCTTTCAAACGAGAATATTCCGGCGCTTAAGGCGGGTATAGTAAACCTCGGCAAGCATATCGAGAATATGAAGAAGTTCGGAGTGCCGGTGGTTGTTGCTATTAACCGCTTCCATACCGACAGCGATGAAGAACTCGAGGTTATTGAGAATTTTTGCTCGGAGCGCGGAGTTCTCACCTCGATGTGCGAGGTTTTTGCAAGGGGCGGAGAAGGCGGCACTGACCTTGCGGAGAAAATAGTTAAAACTATAGACGAGAATGAGAAAAACGGTGGGAATAATTTCTCGTCGCTGTATGACGAAAAATTGCCGATAAAGGAGAAAATCGGCATAATTGCGCGTGAAATATACGGCGCTGACGGCGTGGCATATTCAGCCAAAGCCGAGAAGGATATAGCGAGACTTAACGAACTTGGCTTTGACAAGCTTCCTGTTTGTATGGCTAAGACCCAGTATTCACTGTCGGATAATCCTAAACTTCTCGGTAGGCCGAGCGGCTTCACACTTAATGTGCGTGAGGTTGACATCTCAGCGGGTGCGGGATTTGTTGTTGTGCTTACCGGAAATGTAATGACAATGCCCGGACTTCCTAAGGTTCCGGCGGCAAATAATATGGATATTGATAAGGATGGAAAGATAACCGGACTTTTCTGATAGATTCTGATTGGGAGTTGACGATAGTTTGTTTACGGCAGAAAATTATGATGTAGTGGTAATAGGCGGAGGTCACGCCGGAATCGAGGCGGCGCTTGCATCGGCAAGGCTCGGACTTAAAACCTGTATATTTTCGATAACGCTTGACGGTGTGGCGAACCTTCCGTGTAACCCGAGTATAGGCGGAACGGCAAAGGGTCATCTTGTTCGTGAAATTGACGCTCTCGGCGGCGAAATGGGCCGTGCGGCTGACAGAAATTTTATCCAGTCGCGTATACTCAACCGCGGAAAGGGGCCGGCTGTTCACTCGCTCAGGGCACAGATTGACAGACGTAAGTATCAGACAGATATGAAGCACGTCCTTGAACTCTGTGAAAACCTTGACCTGCGCCAGGCCGAGATTGTGGATGTGACCTTAAACGACGATAATTCGGTTCGTTCGGTTGTGACAATGATGGGGGCGGAATACCCCTGCCGTGCGGTGGTTGTTTGTACGGGCACGTACTTAAAATCGAGGGTTATAATAGGCGAGTACAGCGCGGAAAGCGGCCCCGACGGGGTTTTCCCGGCACGCGGACTTTCAGACAGCCTCCGAAAAATCGGCGTTGAGCTTGTCAGATTCAAGACGGGAACTCCGCCGAGAATTAACAGAAGAAGCATTGATTTTTCAAAGCTTGAGGTTCAGGAGGGCGATGATGAGATTACGCCGTTCTCGTTTGAAACCGAGGGTAAACTCGAAAACCGAATTTCGTGTCATATTACATATACTAACGCGAAGACGCATAAAATAATACTTGATAACCTTGACCGTTCGCCGCTGTACGGCGGAAATATCAAGGGAATAGGCCCGAGGTACTGTCCTTCAATCGAGGATAAGATTGTTCGTTTTAAGGATAAAGAAAGGCATCAGCTTTTTGTTGAGCCTATGGGGCTCGATACCGAGGAAATGTATCTTCAGGGATTTTCAAGCAGTATGCCCGAGGATGTTCAGCTTGATATGATTCATTCGCTTCCGGGATTTGAAAATGCTCAGGTAATGCGAAACGCGTATGCGATAGAATATGATTGCGCAAACCCGCTTCAGCTCTTGCCGACGCTTGAATTTAAAAAAATCGGCGGTCTGTACGGAGCGGGACAGTTTAACGGAAGCTCAGGATATGAGGAAGCCGCTGCACAGGGAATTATTGCTGGTATCAATGCGGCACTTTTCGTTAAGAATGAAGAACCACTTATACTTGACCGTTCAGAAAGTTATATAGGTGTTCTTATAGATGACCTTGTAACTAAGGAGACAGCAGAGCCTTACAGAATGATGACAAGCCGTGCAGAGTACAGACTTATATTAAGACAGGATAATGCAGATATAAGACTTACCAAATATGGTTACAGAGTCGGACTTATAAGCGAAGAAAGAATGAACCGCCTTACCCGCAAGATTCAGCTTATAGATGAAGAAATTGAGCGTGTTAAGTCAGTTAATATAGGAACTGGAAGTGAAGTACAGAAGGTACTTACAGATAACGGAAGTACAGAGCTTACAACAGGTGCCACACTTGCAGAACTTATAAGAAGACCGGAGCTTTCATATGATGTTCTTGCTCCAATTGATAAGCACAGACCAGAGCTGCCTTGGGATGTATGTCAGCAGGTTAATATTAATCTGAAATACGAGGGATATATAGACAGACAGTTAAGACAGGTTGAACATTTTAAAAAGCTTGAAAATAAGCTTATACCAGACAGCCTTGATTACTTAGGAATAAGCGGATTAAGAAAAGAGGCTATGCA
>CAJKNM010000106.1 GCA_905201285.1 uncultured Eubacteriales bacterium
CTGCTCTCGGCGGCGATGATTATGGCCTCGGTAACACTGCCGGTTTTGGCGGAGGGGGAAAGCTTTCAGCAGAATTTCGCCGAAACTTATGATGCTGGCGGCAATGGTTCGGACAGTCCTGCGGAAACCACAGAGAGTACCGTGTACGAAATAAAAACTGCACAGGACTTAGCTAATCTTAGCGGACAAGATATTGTCGGCACGATAGAGCTTGCCGCTGATATTGATATGTCCGGGGTTGATATGCAGCCGATAAAGTCGCTGACAGGAAGCTTTTTCGGCAACGGATATAAAATATCTAATTTAACAATATCCAAAGAACTTGATAAGTATGCAACCGAAACGGGTGTATCGCTTTTTGAAAAACTCAGTGGAGATGTAAAAATTTCGGATGTCATTATTGAAAACCCGAATATAACACTCACAAGCGCAAAATCCGCCTCGGCGGCAGTTTTTGCAGATGAAGTGTCGGGTGATGAAACAGTTGAATTCACAAATTGCGGAATTGTGGACGGCTCAGTTAAAGGAATATGCAATAAAAGCGGATATTCATCGGCAACAATATATGCGGGCTCGTTTTTGGGAAACGCAAAGTACAGTTCGGTTGCGATGAAAAATTGTTTCAGTACGTCCAAGGTTGAGTATCAGAAAGTATCAAAAGAGGATACAAGTTACATTGGTGGTTTAATAGGCTGTATAACCGGAACAACGCTTAATGTACAAAATTCGGCGGTGCTTGCGGACGTTACAGCAGGCGGTTCATCTGGTTATTGCGGAGGTCTTGTGGGCGGAATAATCGGGAGTACCTCAAATGTTACATTTAAAGATTCGTTTTTTGCCAATACTGTTGCAGGATTGAAAAAATTCAGATTTGCCTATAATGGAACAAGCAGCTATTCAAAACCTGTAATTTCAGTTGAAAATTGCTATTACAATAGTGACAATAATAAGAGTGCGTCTGCGTATTCAAAAGTGGAATGCTTCTCTCAGTCTGTCACCGGAACCGTTGAGGGAAAGACCACAGAGGAATTTGCAGATCTTGAAATTGACGGATTCACAGTTAAAAACGGGTATCCTTATCCCGATTGGTATGTAAATAAAGATGGTAAACATACCCTTATAATAACTGTTTCACCGTCGGGGGCTGTTCCTACACTTGTTGATGAGAATGGGAATACTGTTGATTTAACGCAGAATGAAGATAACACTGACAAGTATACTTGTCAGGTAGTTAGCGGAAAGTATACACTGACCGTAACTCCGCCGTCGGGCGATACAGAACACGGCACAAAGACAACAGATGTTTACTTTGGCAGAGCCGATAAGACAATAGATGTTGTACTTACCGCAAAGACATATAACATAACATTTGACGTTACGCCGTCCTCGGCGGAACTTGATTTGTATGAAGGGACATCAAAAGACGGAGAAAAGGTACTGCCGAGTCAAGAGGGCACAAATAGTTATGTCTTAACGGCAGGGGAATATTTTTATGAGGTATCGGATTTTGGATATGTAACAAAGACCGGTGTCATAACTGTATCTGAGGATTCAGATATAGTTATAAGTCTTGATGAAACCGAGAGATATAGTTTTAAGTTTAATATTTATCCTTCAACCGCCGGCGCGGCATTAAAACTCACCCGCGCAGATGGGGACAAGAGAGAAATGTCCGCAAGGAGCGGCTGTGTATATAGCTTGCCCGAGGGCGAGTATGACTATGAAGTTAAAGCAGACGGATATAAGACAAAGAAGGGAACAATATCTGTTCCTAAGTCTGACGAGCTGACTCTTACGCTGGTATCCGGAAACAGCTGGGACGGAGACATTGCTGAAGGCATTGCCGGTGATGGAACTTCAGAGAAACCATATGAAATATCAAACGGAGCGGAACTTGCTTATATTGCAAAGGAAATCAGTGAGAATATAGGAAGCGAATACGCCAAGGCGTATTATGTTTTAAAAAATGATATAGATTTGGGCTATCAGGTATGGACTCCGATAGGAAGGACATCGGTAACGGCGTTTAAAGGACACTTTGACGGTCATGGCCACAAAATAAGCGGACTTAATGTTTCTGATACAAACAAGAGCGTTTATGTTTATTATGGCTTGTTTGGCTGTCTGACTAATGCGGAAGTTAAAAATCTGACCGTATACGGTGAGATATACTGTGCCGAGGGAAGCGCAAACGTTGGCGGTGTTGCCGCTTGTGCAACAGGAAACACAACGGTTTCAAACTGTGCAAGCGCAGTTTCGGTTTCAGCAAAGGCCGGTGCCTCAGTCGGAGGAATAGTCGGGCTTTGTATGAAGGACAGCGATATAGGTTACCAATGGATTGACAATGCTGTTAAAGTAACGGGTTGTATGAACAAGGGCAACATTTTGATGTACGGAGAGGACAAGAATCAGTTCTCGCAGGGTGCAGCAGGAGGTATTGTCGGTTACAGCAAGAATTGCGTTCAAATAGAAAACAGCTGTAATCTCGGCAGCGTGACAGGAGCAAATATAGCCGCGGGTATTTGCGGAAATATGGGCTCATCTCAGGGAGATAACTCTCATCCGTATTTAAAGAATTGTTATAATGCGGGAAGTGTAACCGGAAAGCTTGGGGCATATCCCATATATAAGGGAAGCCTCGGACAGAGCTATGTCACAAATTGTTATTCGGTTGCCACCGGAACAGAGGAAAACAAGTATGTTGAAATAAAGACCGCTGACGAGTTGAAATCAACCGAGGTATTAAATGAACTTAACTCAGGGGCTCAGGAAAACAAGGTATGGGAAGTCAATGAAGATATAAATTCGGGATACCCTTATTTGAAGGATGTTACTGTTCCTGAGGGTGATAAAAAAATGAATGCTGAGGCGGAAAAGTATACCGATGTTTTGGCAATTTCATCAGACGCAAACATTGGTGATGAGTTCAGCTTTATAAGAGATGGACAAAGTGCGGATGCGGCTGTTACGATAAAAGCCTTAACCGACAGCGAATATTTGACCGGTATTGCGGACGGAAAAATCAGGCTTGTAAAAAAGAATGAAACAACCGCTGCAATAACAGAGACGGTAACCCTTCTGTTTACAAGTGACGAGGGTCAGATAAGACGTGAGGCTAAAGTTGTTATAGCCCCGGAAAAATCGTCAAGGCAAAAGCTTATGAACACACTTGCCGGAATATATGCGTCAAAAACTTTACCCGATGAGTGGGTTGTCTTTGATATGGCTGCTTATAACAGGGTTAATACCGCTGACAATGCACCGAAGATTTCTGAAGACGCGAAGCAGAATTACATTAACCTTGCGATTGATTCGCTGAACCAAAGCTATACCCTGACAACAGACAGAGCAAAAGCGGAAGTTATAATGAATGCAATCGGGGTAGACTCTACAAAGCTTTATCCTGTAAACTCAAACACACCGATAAATAATGCAGAGCTTTTGAGAAAAGAAAGCTTTGGTGATGATTACTCAACGGCGATTTGGACGCTTCTGGCAGACCTTCAGGGCAATGTAAACCTTGATAAGTCACAGGTTAAGACGCTTGTAAATGCTCTGCTTAAAAATCAGAACGAAAACGGGCTATTCAGTTACAGATATGGATTAAATACATACACTGATGTTGACTCAACAGGCTGGGCACTTGCGGCGCTGGCAAGATTCATTGATGACAGTAATGATACCTATGGCGTAAAGGCTGACGCAGAGAAATTTATCAATAAGGCTCTTAAAGGACTTTCGTCAGAGCTGAACGAGAACGGCTCATACGGAAATATAAATTCGGATTCAATGGTAATAACCGGACTTATAGCTTTGGGTATCAATCCGGGGACGGATTCCCGATTCGTTAAAAACGGTTGTTCGCTTGCTGATGCACCTATGCTTTATGTAAACAGTGCGGCAAACGGATTTGTTTCGGCTTATGTATCCGGCGAGCAGGGCGAGAAGCTTTCGGCGCAGGCAACCGAACAAGGATTCAGAGGGCTTGTTGCGCTTGAAACGTTTGAAAAAGGCGGACAAAAAGCGTATAATATATATGTCCCGACAGAGATTACGGACGGGG
>CAJKNM010000107.1 GCA_905201285.1 uncultured Eubacteriales bacterium
TCGAACTCCGGACACCTTGATTAAAAGTCAAGTGCTCTGCCAACTGAGCTAATGGGTCATATTAAATTTTAAGATATGGCTGGGCTGGCAGGATTCGAACCTACGAATGCAACAGTCAAAGTGTTGTGTCTTACCGCTTGACGACAGCCCATTATCTGAATTTGGGGTGGATAAAGGGAATTGAACCCTTGACCTCCAGAGCCACAATCTGGCGCTCTAGCCAACTGAGCTATACCCACCATAGTTAATTGGCGCGCCTGAAGGGACTTGAACCCCTGGCCCACTGCTTAGAAGGCAGTTGCTCTATCCAGCTGAGCTACAGGCGCTTATATCGTTTGGCTGTACCGCTTAGCGGCAAAAAAATAATGGAGCGGGTGATGGGAATCGAACCCACGCAATCAGCTTGGAAGGCTGAGATTCTACCATTGAACTACACCCGCTTGTCTTAACACGACTTGATTATTATAGCATACAATTCCTAATCTGTCAATAGTTTTTGACAAAAAAATTTAAAAAAATTGCAGCAGGCCGTAAGCCGGGTTCTGTCATGAATGGTCATCTATCTGGTACATATGTCACCATATGTCTCAAGCCGCCGTATTCGGAGATGTCGGGCAAACTTAGCCTCCGTATCAGGCGTTGCTCCGGATGGGGTTTACAGCGTCCCTGCGTCACCGCAGGGACGGGTGAGCTCTTACCTCGCCTTTTCATCCTTACCCGATAAATCGGGCGGTATATTTCTGTTGCACTTTCCCTGAAGTCGCCTCCGCAAGCTGTTAGCTTGCATCCTGCCCTATGGAGCCCGGACTTTCCTCACACGCGAAATCACTTTCTGCGTGCGCAACCATTTAGCCTACTGCAATAATTCACTATAAAAGAGTAACCTTTATTACATCAGTCATTGCTTCGATTTGGTCAACAAGCGCAGTATCGCACTTTCCGTCAACATCAATCATTGTATATGCGTTATCGCCCTTGCTCTTATTCAGCATATTTGCGATATTCACGCCCCTGCTGGCAAAAACATCGGTGATGTTTTTAATCATACTCGGAACATTTTTATGAAGAACGGTAACACGTGCGCCTTCCGCCTTACCCATATCACAATTCGGGAAGTTCACACTGTTTTTGATGTTTCCGTTTTCAATGAAGTCTTTAAGTTCGTTTGCAGCCATAACAGCACAGTTTTCCTCGCTTTCGGGCGTTGAAGCGCCGAGATGCGGCAGGCAGATAACCTTTTCGTTTTTAAGAAGAGCTTCTGAAGCAAAATCGGTTATATATGATGCAAGTTCACCGCTTTCAAGAGCGGCCTGAACATCGTTTTCATCAACCAACTCACCCCTTGAGAAGTTAAGGAGTCTCGCACCCTTCTTCATATTGGCAAATGCCTCTGAATTGAACATTCCTTTAGTTGAAGGAGTGGCAGGAACGTGGATGGTAACATAATCCGCCTTGGACAAAAGCTCGTCAAGCGAGTTGGCCTTATGAGCGAATCTTGTCAGATGCCATGCGGCATCAACAGAGAGAAAGGGGTCATATCCCACTACATCCATTCCCAGATGATGTGCTGCATTAGCAACACGGACGCCGATTGCTCCGAGGCCGACAACGCCGAGGGTCTTACCCTGAATTTCAGGGCCGGCAAAGTTAGACTTTCCTTTTTCGATAAGCGAACTTACAGCGTCGCCTTCTCCGACGAGAGTTTTTGCCCACTCGATTCCCTGAACAATCTTTCTTGATGAAAGAAGGAGAGCAGCAATAACAAGTTCCTTAACCGCATTTGCGTTTGCACCCGGAGTGTTGAATACAACGATACCGTTTTCAGTGCATTTATCAATAGGAATGTTATTTACCCCTGCGCCTGCGCGGGCAACTGCCCTAAGGCTTGACGGGAGTTCCATATCGTGCATTTTAAAGCTTCTCAAAATAATTCCGTCAGGGTTTTTGACCTCTTCGGCAACATTATAAGAATTAGAATCAAGCACAGCAAGACCCTTTTTTGATATTTTGTTTAAAGTCTGTATCTGATACATTTTATCAGTTCCTTTCAAATTTTATAGCTTCCGAATATATTGCAAAATACATTTCAGAATATATTGAAAACGCCGATTAGTTATTGGCTTCAAATTCTTTCATAAACTCAACAAGCTTTTGAACGCCCTCGATCGGCATCGCGTTATAAATGCTTGCTCTCATACCGCCAACGGTTCTGTGGCCCTTTAAGTTTACAAATCCTTTAGCCTTTGCTTCTTCGATAAACTTAGCGTTAAGCTCATCAGAATCGGTCACAAACGGAACATTCATTAATGAGCGGTCTTCGGGAACGACCGTACCTTTAAACATCTTTGAATTATCGAGAAAGTCATATAAAATCTTTGCCTTTTTGACATTGGTCTCGTGCATAACAGATACGCCGCCCATATTTTTAATCCATTCAAAAACCAGTTTACAGATGTATATTCCGTATGTAGGCGGAGTATTATACATTGAACCGTGTTCTGAATGGGTATCATATTTAAGCATAACCGGGGTAATATCCATTGCGTTGCCCAGTAAGTCTTCTCTTGCGATAACAACAGTAACGCCCGCAGGACCCATATTCTTCTGAGCACCCGCATAGATAAGACCAAACTTAGAGATGTCAACCTCTTCAGACAGGATGCAGGATGACATATCAGTAACAACCGTTGCATCACCGAAATCAGGCATTTTATTATAATGCGTTCCGTATATGGTGTTGTTATATGTGATATGAACATAGTCTGCACCGGGGGTCAGCATTGACTTGTCAACCTTGGGGATATATGTAAAAGTTTTGTCTGCGCTGGACGCAATAGCATTAGCCTCTATAAAACGCGAAGCCTCCTGATATGCCTTTTTAGCCCACTGACCGGTTATAACATAATCGGCCTTTTTATTTTTATTTCCGAGATTAAGCGGAACCATAGAGAACTGAGTTGATGCACCGCCCTGCAGAAACATAACCTTATAGTTATCCGGAACGTTCATAATTTCACGGAATAGGGATTCTGCTTCATCGATTATTGCCTGATATTCTTTTGAACGGTGGGACATTTCCATAACGGACTGACCGCTTCCGTTACAGTCAAGCATCTCCTTTTGTGCACGTTCAAGCACTTCAAGCGGAAGCATAGAAGGCCCTGCTGAAAAATTATAAACTCTTGCCATTTTGAAAAACCTCCAAAAAATTTATTTGATTCCGCAGTTTTATAAGCCGCGGAATCAATCATTATTATATCTATACATTATATACCTATTTAAACTAAAGGTCAATCCCTTTTTTAAAAATATTACATATTTCGGCTATTTATACAGGCCGCCGTCAACAAAAGATTTAAGTGCGGTTTTAACCGCCGGCGCATCATCGATGTATGTTACACCGTACCACTTTTCCGAAGTTTCCAATACAGTAACGGATTTATTTTCGTCACGCATACGCTTATCAATTATTGTCGGAAGGCAAAACTCCTTCTTAGGCTCATTAATGTTTTCGTCAAGAAAAGCAGAAAATTCGTTTTCGAGATAGTCGAAAATTGCGGTATCAAGTCCCCACATATTCATAGAGACAACTGTGTCGGGCGAAAGGCTTGTGTTCTTATCTATGCCCGTACATTCGGTAATTTTAGTAAGGTACCCGTTTTCCACCTCACACACTCCGCGGGTAACCGCCCCGCTGTCGGAAAGGGTGTTGCCGAGTCTGTAGCCGGCAAGACACATTCCAGAATTTTTATTCATCCAGTCATACATCATCTTATACACGCTCTTTCCGTAATAGTCATCGGCATTGATAACCACAAACGGCTTTTTAACCGCATCGCGGGTACAGAGAATAGCCTGACCTGTTCCCCACGGCTTTTCACGTGTAGCGGGAGTAGTGTACTTTCCTAAAAAACTGTCCGGATGCTGAACAACATACTCTACATCGATTCTTTTTTCGATACGGCGGCCGCAGAGTTCACGAAAGTCCTTTTCGATATCAGGCCTGATGATTATTACCGC
>CAJKNM010000108.1 GCA_905201285.1 uncultured Eubacteriales bacterium
TTGTTATACTGTCATCAGGTCTGAAAAGTCCGTTTTCGTCACCCTGCATAATTTTATTATCCTTGACGAATTGTATGTAACCACTCGCCCAGTGACTTGATGTAACGTCAGGAAATCCGCTGTTGCCGCCGGTAATTTTGTTGATATCGTCAGAGCCGATAACACTCGGTACAGACACATATCCTCCTCCGCCGCCGCCGTTGCCGCCGGATGATGAACCTCCGCCGCTGTTGCCGCTGTTGTTCTTTAAATATTCCGCATAAAGCTCGTCAACTCTTTTATTATAGTCGTTTACGATGTCGCTTACCGTTGTGTAGTTCGTATCGGCAAACACCTTTGCAACCTCATAATTATCAACGTAAGGAAGCTTTGTTGTATAATCAAGCTTAAAAATATCATTATATTTTTTAAGGTTATCTATCGCCTTTGCGTGATCTGTTGTTTTATCGATACAAACGATGGCGCAAGCCTCTTTAAATGCCGCTCTTACTTCATCGATATTTTTTATCTCTTTATCACTCTTTTTCTCATCAAGAACGGTTTTTAATCTGCTGAAAACATCATCGCTGTATGCGATATAATCCGTATTTGCAAAATCAAATCCGATACGGTCGTTTCTGTACTGTGCATAAGCCGCAATCTTTGCTGCGTCAATATCATCTGAGTTTATTACGTCACAGGCAAAATTAAACGCCTCTTCCAAATCAAACTGATTTTTATAGCCTGCCTCGGGTTTAACGGAATTTATTATCGAAATAACAGCCGATTTATCATTTAAATAAGCTGAGTTTTGCGTATCAACATACCATTCGTCTTTATTTCCGGCCTCAAGATTCTCTGCTGTCATATTTGAGTTAAATGCAGATAATTTCTCGGTCTTAAGTCCGTCTTTATTATACCAGAATTTTATATTTCTGCTTTTAAGATTGCCCGAAGGAGTGTTTCCTCCTGCAATTATGGTGTAAACGCCGCTATTCGCATCATTTATTCTGAATTTAAAATCAAATTCTCCGCCTTTATTTGTACTCTCGCCGAAGTATATTCCATCTCTCGCTTCTGCCTCGGTGATAACGCCATCATCGCAAGCGTTTTCAGACCTTAAAACATATAAGGTGTCATAGCCGCCGTTTTGGGGCGCCGTTTTAATCTTAACGGTTATAATTCTGCCATCAGTAGGATTTTCCGCCTCTGTCGCATCAAACAAAGCCGCCGAACCCTTTTCAGCAGCGAAAGCGGCTGAAAAAAGGCACGAAACCGAAACAGCGGCAGAAACCAATAATGCCTTTATATTTATCTTCATTCTGATCATATGTCTCCCTTCAAGTTAGTTTTACAGCACAAATATGCAGCATATCCGTTTAAAAAGGTTTTTACTTGCTTGTACTGTTATCCGTATACACGTTTATCTTGCTGACGATAATTTTCCCGTCTTTTGCTTTAATTCGTATATACTTTGCCTTTTTTCCTGTCATATCTATCTCTTCGCTTTCACTCTTGTTGACTCCTTCTCTGACTTCTGTCCAATTTTCACCGTCTTCCGAAGTCTCAATAACGCTTGAAAAGCCACGCTTCAAATATCCGTCTCCCCATCCGACAATAAGCTTTTTAAGGTCCACACTTTTACCAAGTTCAACAGTTAAATATTCACCGGGCAAAAGTTCCGCCTCTCCGTTACTGTCCGAATCAAAAAGCTGTGAAAGCTCATTACCGTCCGAATCCTTGCAGGATACTATTTCGGTCGGTCTTTCATATTCGTTGATAAGCGCCGGCATATCAGTGTCCGTTGTCTGCCCAAAGTCCCTCGGATTTATATATTTTGGCTTTGGTTTTGCAACATACTTATTTTCGCATTCAAGCTTGATTCCGTCATTCGTCACAACTGCATTAACAACATCCTTTTCCTCTTCCTTTGTTAAGTTCATACTGATTGTCTCTGATTTCCCGTTTGCCGTAACGGTCACGTCGTATCTTCCTCGGTGTCCGCGAATCACTGCGCTTCCGTCCTTATCGGTTTTAACGGTCTCATTTGTCCGCCATTCACCCATAACAAGTTCCATCCACGCATAATATCCGGGAAGCTTTCTGTCATCTTTACCAAAGATGCTCTCAAGTCTTACGGATGAGGTAGAAACATAGAACGGCTCCCATATTATAAAGGTTTCTATTTTAGGATGCGAATAGCAGGCAATCAAAACATCTCTTACATATGGATAGAGAAATTCTTCCTTTATTGTGGTGTCAAACTCTGTTATCGAGACCGAATCAACATACTGCGTCAAAAGGTTTGCCTCTTCAATGAATTTATACGGATAACTGCACGATGACTGATGAGCCTGCAATCCGGCTGCGTCAATCGGTGCCCCCATCGACTTAAGATACTTTAGCAGTTCCAAATAAGCGTCAAAATACCCCATTCCTACTGAACTTCCTCCAACGCCGCATTCGTTAAGTACAAGCTTTGCCTTTGGATTAATTTTTCTTGCAAGTTCAAAAAAACGTTTAATTTCGCCGAAGCCAATATCCTGAAGCATATAATGTCTCGGTGCGACCTCGTTAAGAACATCAATCTCAACCGGATAGCTGTTTGCATAAGTTGCTATCAGATTAAGCTGATCCTGCCATATTTTTCTGTAAGTCGACTTGTCCATATTGTTGACATTCCAATCATAATAGCTCGCGGCATATCTCGAAAGGTATAATCTCGAAGCGTCTGCGGGTGTTCCGTCCCACATATAGCAATGCAGGCGATAATCAATATCATTATCCAGAAGATAATTTAGTTCTCTCTCAATCGTATCAGGCTGATAGTCTCCTCCCGGTTTATTATTGCCAATAGTCACCATCTGAATACCAATGTCCTTTAACATTTGCTGATGCTTCACCGCAGAATCGGTCAGCTGATACTCATTCTGTCCGTTCCTTTCGTACCAATATCCATACATAGAGCATCCCCAATTCATTTCAGAGCGTGTCATTTCAGCGTGTACCTCTGCGTTTTCTATCGGGTTGCCTTTATCATCTGCTACGTTAATTGTCATATTATTCTTTCGATTTTTTTCTATGCTTTTAAGTGCCTCTTTGCGCCAAAGGGCATCATCCTCTACTCCCTCATAATTCGGGGTATCCGCAGGCACTTCAAAATCCGCAGGCACTTTATAGTACTCAAGCCTTATATCAGCAATCTGCAATTTCTGAAAAGCAAACCCAAAACGGAAGTTAAGATTATGCCTTCCCGCCTCAGCTATAAAGGTTGCTCCTTGCTTAGAAATTATGCTGTATTTCTGCCACTCATCCGTCAAATCAAACTGCGAGGTTGCAATGTTACGCCAAGGGTCGTATCCCTGCTGATCGCAAACATCAAGTCTTGCCATCGCCGTATCTGTACGTGCCCAAACGGTTTTAGCCCAAAACGTTATATATACAAGCTCATCAAGCGATCTGCTGCAATCCGGAACATTAATTGATATCTGCTTCTCCCACCAATTATCAGGCAGCTTTGTGATAGTTATATCCAACGCCTTGTCAAATGGCATACCCTCTACATCAACTATTTGTAATGTTTCGTATTCAGGATACTGTGTCAGATTGACCTTGTCAATATAATCGGTTCCACCGTCAAACGCAACCGTTTTTTTGTCATTATACGGTTCAAGCAATTTATCCATCTTTTCAGTTAAACTCTCTCTTTTAACCTGCTCTTTTTCCGCTATGGTTATATGCGATAAGTCTGACCTGTCTACTATAAGATTAAAGCAATATGCAACTGTGTCAAGAGGCATCATTATCTTGTTCCCATCTCTGTAAAACGGCTCGGTCAGTTCAATCGGCACACGGTGCACCGTCATTGATTTTTCACCCATTTTGACAATCATGTCATCACCGCGATAATTCGCTTTTAATGTCTCTGATACACCGAGATATTCATACGTTATTCCTATCGCATCAAATACCCCTT
>CAJKNM010000109.1 GCA_905201285.1 uncultured Eubacteriales bacterium
TATGGGTCTGGTTTGGCGAGCGGACTTTGGGGTTTAAGTTCGTTTTCGGCCTTAAAGACCTCGTCATATGAAGCAAAAAGCTTAGGGTCAAAATAGTTTAACAGTCCGTGTCTGGTCAGCGGATATTCAATTTCGGCGCGGGGTCTTCCCGTGCCTATACCCAAACGGATGCCGATTTCGTTCAAATGTTTAAAAGTCTTTTTCAGTTCATCATCGGGGAAGAGAAGTTCTTCACCGGTTTTGATTCCCTCAAACTCGTCACATCCATTATACCAAAGGTCAAACACATTAAAAATGTCTTTCTTGAAGAAGTCACCGCTGCGTTTAAAGAAGAATTCATCCTTGCCGAGCGCCTGTGCGGTGATTCCCGCAAGCGCGTCATAAAGCTCAGGCGCTTTTAGGTCGATGTTCTCAATGAACATACACACACTTTGGAAATGTGAAGAGTCAAGGGAAGAAAGCTCGGGGTTTATGTACTTTGAAACACAGAAAACAATATAGAACAAGTCCCAGTTTGTATTAACACCGAGACGTTTAACGGCCTTTACCGTCCTGCCGCCGCACATAATTGTGTTGTATATCTCGAGATACTTCCTTCGACACCACTCGCGGTCAATACCACAGACTCCGTAATGTTCATGGCTTAAAAGCATATCGTATGCACCGAGAGCGGCGGTCTGCCAGTATGCAAGTTCACTTGTGACAACGCCGTCCATATCAAAGATTATTTTGTCGAAATCATTCAGCTTTAACTTCATACAAAACCTCCCCGGCAACGCCCGATGTCAGCCCCTCACGGGCGGAATCGACAGAGAGCGCCGCACCGAGTGCAATTCCGAAAGCGCGGTATACTGCCTCCCAAATATGGTGACCGTTTTTACCCTTTTCTAAATCTATATGCAGAGTGCATCTTGCACCTTGTACGAAGCCGTCAAGAAATGTTATAAGCTCTTCCGAAGGCATTCCTTCAACCTGCTCTGCATAGGTTATGGCCGAGTTAAAGTCGAGATAAGCACGGTCTTCAAACGATATTACAGCAGACGCCTTAGCTTCATCTATTATGCCGACTCCGAAGCCGTAACCGGAGGGATGATTTACACGAACAAATTCGCCGACTGCCTTGCCGAGGGTCATCGACACATCCTCACAAACGAGGTGGATAAGTTGAAAGTCGGGCATCTCAAGCGAAATATCGATGTTCAGGGCGGCACGCCACGCGATATGCTCAATCATATGATTGAGAAAAGGCAGAGGGGTGCGGATATGACTTCTATAGCCAGTAGCAAGAACGCCCTTTTCGATAATTACTTTGACATTCGATTCGGTCGTTTTTCGAGTGGCAGTAACTTTATTCTTCATAACAGTCGCTTTCCTTTCAAAATAATCGTATTAAAGTCTATTTTCTTTCCTTTACGGCAAGCCCATGAGTGTCGAAGCCTTCGACCTTAGCTATCCTATAGGCGTGATTTCTAACCATCTCGAAGCCGTCGCGGCTTGCATAGCCAACGGACGAACGTTTGAGAAAATCCTGAACCGATACGCTCGAATATGTCTTTGCCGACTGGCCGGTGGGCAGAATGGCGTTAGGACCGAGAACAAAGTTACAGAGCGTAACGGGCGTATAGTCACCGAGAAGAATTTCACCGGCGTTTTTAATCTTAGGCAGAATTTCAAAAGGTTTCTCGGTCATAACCTCCATATGCTCGGGGGCATACTCGTTTACAAAGGCAATGCTCTCTTCAAGACTGTCGGTTATGATTGCTCCGCCGTATGTAGAAAAGCCTTTTGTGATAAACTCACGGCGTTTATCGGAAATCTTTTTAAGCTGTCTTTCGACTATAGGAACAGCCTTCTCAACCAATTCGGCACAGTGCGTGACAAGGATCGAAGCGGAATCGGGCCCGTGCTCGGCCTCTATCATCCAATCAAGGGCAACCTTTTCGGGGTCAGCCTTTTCGTCAGCAAGGATTATACATTCGCTCGGCCCTGCGGGGAGACCAGCGTCAATATGATTTGCGAGAACACGCTTTGCCGCGGTTGCATATGAGTTACCCGGGCCGATTATCTTATGGCATTTGGGGATTGTTTCCGTTCCGTAAGCAACAGCGGCGACAGCTTGAATTCCGCCGACCTTATAGATTTCGGTTATTCCGATAATCTTAGCCGCGGCGAGAATTGCGTCATCAACGTCGCCTTTTTCGTTAGGAGGCGTCACAACAACGATTTTCTCTACATTTGCTACCCTTGCGGGGATACCGAGCATCAGCATAACCGATGGAAAGCTCCCTTTTCCTCTCGGAACATACAGGCACACATCGACAATAGGCGTTGTTTTTTCGCCTACAAGCAGGCCCTTATCAACCTCGGTGAACCACATTTCTTCGGGAAGCTGTTTCTCGTGAAAATTATGAATATTTTTAGCTGCGTACTCTATTGCCTCGCGGGTTTCATTGTCGAGACGTGCATAGCCGGCCTCAATTTCTTCGGGCTTAACCTTAATTCTGTCCTGCGTCAGTTCAACGCGGTCAAACTTCGCGGTGTACTCAAGAACGGCCTTGTCGCCGCGGACGCGGATGTCGTCGGACACTTCCTTAGCGAGCTTCATCTGTTCACTGATGTCAAGCTCGGCACGTTTAAGCACGAAATTCTTTTGTTCTTCTGTCATTTCAGAAAGCTTATAAATATTCATAATAATCTCATCCTTCCTAATCGCTTATCCGATTAACTGTATATTATCTATTATACATTAATAAAACGCAGACCGCAAGGGGTTTGCGTTAAATTTATGAATATTATAAAATTTTTAGGAATTTTGTCGGCTTTAATATAATATTTCGTACACTCTGTCAAAGGCAAGTTCCCTTTTCCAGAGTTCCATTGCGGTGTTATTCCGAAGAACGGCGGAAGCGTTTTTGGCAAGAGGAAGAAGTGACGTTCTTTTCGCATTATTTAAAATCTGCCTGCCGTTGTTATTAAAGTCAAGAATTTTTATATATGTCGGCAAGGTCGCCGAGTCGGCTGACGATATTCTCAAAAATGCACAAAGAAGCGAACGCTTGATTCTGCTGTAGGCATATCTTTTTGATTTAACCGAAAGAATAAGTTCATCTAAGCTTGTACAGGTCAAAAGCTCGCTTTTAATCTTATTCTCAAGTCCCTCTGAAATGTCGGAAGTCTCCGAAAGCTCTTTAACCGAGCAAAGGCAGAGTGACGAAAGGATTGCGCTATCTGCATTTTTGGGATTGAATGGGTGAATGCCGCTATAAATCTCCGATGCGGAATTCGGTACATATTCTGAAATTTCGGTTCCGCTCATAAGCTGTGAGCGGATGAAAGACGCAGAGGCGGTCTCGCCGCTTGCCTTCTCCGAATGATGCCCCGCACCGCGGCGTCTGATCAGAACAGGTTCTATGCTTGAATTCAACCGAATCAGCGCCTTTAAGTATTCGACAGCAAGCAGGTTGTTAGGCTGTTTGATGATGACTTCGGCGGTTTCACCAAGAGTCCTGCCTATTGCCTTGCACCTTGCCGCGGCATATGACACCCCTTGTGAAAGCTCGTTTTTTAAAGCAGAGCGGTAATTATGAGACTCATCAACGAGCAGAGCAGCAATATTTTTAAGAGTAGTCAAGTCATCACTTTCAGCACCGAAAACCAGATAATCAATACAGCCGAGAGAGTTTAGTGTGTACACGGCGGAATACGCATATCCTTCGGCCGAACGCAGAGTGAACATAGCCGGGTTTTCGAGAATAAGGTCTGCGCCGCATGAGAGCGCCGCCCTTGCGCGGAATTGCTTCGGGTAAACAGAAAAATCACCGCGCTGAACATAGTTTCCGCTCATTAAGGCAACTATCCCGTCACAGCCTGTTATTGACCTC
>CAJKNM010000110.1 GCA_905201285.1 uncultured Eubacteriales bacterium
TTATATCATTTTTATAATTATTTACAATTTATTAATCTTTTTAAAACTATATTAACTGTTCTGTTCGTCATTAGGACAAAGCCTTTCCAAAAGCTCGCGAACTTCTTTTAAATATTTAGGCTCATCCTTTACCTGCGGCTTCTGAATTCTATAATGAAGTCTCGGATTATTAGGATTTGACATAAACAATTTCTTTGGCATCTCATTCATCAAGGCGACTGCTTTTTGCAAATCAGGTGTTGACTCACTGTCAAACTTCATAATAATCTGCTCATTTCCGCCATTCAGTTCGGATACTCCAAGACGTGATGCATATCGCTTTATCAGCGAAATTTCCATAAGATTTTCCACCGCCTGCGGAACTGTTCCGAACCGATCTTCAATCTCATCGTATGCGTCATAGAGAGCGTCAAGAGAATCTATTGAAGCAATCCGCTTATAAGCGCCTATTCTCCTGCTGTGATCGCTTACATACCCGTCGGGGATAAATGCAGAAACAGGAAGGTCGATAAGTGTCTCTGTTTCCGATGTATGAATACCTTTCTGTTCGCTCACCGCTTCTTCAAGCAGACGGCAGTACATCTCATATCCCACACTGTCCATATGTCCGTGCTGCTGTGCACCGATCAGGTTTCCCGTTCCCCTGATTTCCAAATCGCGCATAGCAATTTTAAATCCCGAACCGAACTCAGTGAACTCCTTCATCGCAAGAAGCCGTTTTTCAGACTCCTCGGTCAGCTGTTTATTCCGTCTGAAAGTCAGATACGCATATGCAAGGCGGTTGCTCCTTCCGACTCGTCCGCGAAGCTGATACATCTGAGCAAGCCCAAGCCGGTCGGCATTCTCGATAATAATGGTATTTACATTCGGAATATCAAGGCCCGTCTCGATAATTGTTGTGCAGACAAGAACATCAATTTCACCTTCGGCGACCTCCATCATTATCGTCTCTATCTCGGTCTCGTTCATACGGCCGTGAACGACCGCGACCCTTGCCTGGGGCAGGATTTCCGCTATTCTGTTCGCCGCTTTGTATATTCCGTCAACGCGGTTAAACAGGTAATACACCTGCCCTCCGCGCGAAATTTCGCGTTCAATCGCCTCGCGGATGACAAGCTCATCATATTCCATTACATAGGTTTCGACCGGATGCCTGTTCCCCGGGGGCTGATTTATGATACTCATATCTCTGATTCCGCTGAGCGACATATGAAGCGTCCTCGGAATCGGCGTTGCCGAAAGCGTCAAAACGTCAATGTTATTTCGCATTTCCTTTATCTTTTCCTTATGACCCACTCCGAAACGCTGTTCTTCGTCTATTACCAAAAGGCCGAGCTTGTTAAACTTCACAGCCTTTCCGAGAAGCTTATGTGTGCCGATAACTATATCGACCTCGCCCGTCGAAAGTTTCTTTATTGTATCTCTCTGCTGTGCCGGAGTGCTGAACCTTGACAGCATCCTGATTTCGACCGGATAGTCCATCATTCTCTGTTTAAACGTATTAAAGTGCTGGTTTGCAAGAATAGTTGTCGGCACGAGATACGCAACCTGATACCCGCTCATAACCGCCTTGAAAGCGGCACGAAGCGCCACCTCGGTCTTTCCGTAGCCGACATCTCCGCAGAGAAGTCTGTCCATCGGATGCGGCTTTTCCATATCCGCCTTGACCTCGTTGATGCTTCTCAGCTGGTCGTCGGTCTCGTCATACGGGAATGACGCCTCAAGGCTTCTCTGCCACTCAGTGTCGGGCTTAAATTGGATTCCGGGGGCGTTTGCACGCTCGGCATACAGCGCAACAAGCTTCTTCGCCATTTCTTCCGTTGCCGCCTTTACCCTCTGTTTTGTCTTTGCCCAATCCGTTCCGCCAAGGCTGTTCAAACGGACGCTTGCACCCTCTTTTTTGTCATAACGATAAACCATATCAAGCTGGTCGGTGGGAACATATAGCATATCGCTGTTTTTATACGATATTTTAAGATAATCCTTTCTGACACCCTCAACATTAAGCTGTTCAATGCCCAAATACTGACCTATACCGTGGTTTCTGTGAACAACATAATCACCGACATTGAGCGTGGTGAAATCGGAAATCTTATCTCCTTTTTTTCCTCTGTAAAGCGGCTTTCTCTTGCGCTTTTTCTCGTCGCCGAATATCTCTCTGCTTCCTATTATCGCAACCCGAATCAGCGGATATTCAAAGCCCCTGCCTATTGAACCGCCGCAGACGACCGTACCTCCGCGTGCAGGGAGCTTTTCAAGCTCGCTCTGATACGAGCATAAAATTCCGTCCTCTTCAAGCCGTAGCTGAAGGTTTCTCGCACGCTGAGCCGTTCCGGCAAGAATCACGGTTCTGTATTTTGTGTCACGATAGTTTTCAAGTGCTTCGCGCAGAAGTTCGGGCTTTCCCTGAAAGCCGCTCAGGCTTCTGGCGCTGAAAGGATACACCCGTTTCATCTTTATTTCCGAAACAGAATGTGATATTGCGCTCAGTCCGACAAACGGCTGTCCGACAAGCCTTTTAAAGGCGGTATGCCTGTCTAAATAATAACCCTGCTTTTGCTCGGCCATAATACCAAGCTCATACATTTTAAGAACTGTCTCTGCTGTTAACCGTTCCGCCTCCTTTAATCTTTCGTCAATCCGTGCAGGTTCGTCCGCAAAAACGATAAAATCTTTTGGAATATAATCAAGCAGAGTCGGAATTTTTTCATATATATACGGGATATATTTATCGATTGAAGGAAAGTCTATCCCCTCTTTTAAACGTTCCATATCCCTTCTCAGAATCTCCGCGGCCCGGCTGTCACGCTCATTTGAACAATCAAGCGACTTTTCAACCTCGTTCAGCTTTGAAATCAGCTTATCTGCCGCCTCACCCTTAACCGACAATTCGCTTGCCGGCCCTGCCTCAAAACGTTCGGTTCTGTCTATTGTCCGCTGAGTCTCAACATCAAATGTTCGTATCGAATCGACCTCGGTGTCGAAGAATTCCATACGCAGAGGGTTTTCCGCCGTAAACGGAAAGACATCCACTATTCCTCCCCTTATGCTGAACTGGCCGGCGCCCTCAACCATATCCTCACAGCAATATCCGAGGCTTATAAGCCGTCCGGTCAGCTCGTCGGGTTCAATTTCATCACCCGTCTCGAGCGAAATCGCGGAATCCCTCCACATAGCATACGGAACGGTCGCACTCAGCATTGCCTCGGGCGAAGTCAACACAATTTTATTCTTTGGGTCAGCCACCAGCCGGCTGAGCGCCGAAATTCTCAGTCCTGTCACGTCACGGCTTTTCGCCTCGGCGTCATAGAACATAAGCTCTCCCGCACACATTCTGATAACTCTGTCGCTGCCCGCAAAAAAGCTCAAATCCTTATAAAGCTCAGCCGCCTCAGTCTCGGAACGTGCAATAACAAGACCTCCCTTGTCTAAAGCTTCGCACACACAAAAAATCAAGTGTGCCCTGACCGAATCCGACACACCTGTAACGCCGATAGGCGTAATATTTGACTTTATATCCGAAGTGAGCTCGGAAAACTCAGCAAGCTCCTCCATTATCTTTAAATATTCATTCATTGTTTTCACCTGAATCTAAGCAACCGATTCTCTGCCTATACCAAGGCTTCAGCCGTTATACTTATTCATAGCCGATTTTGCGTCAGCCTTAATAATTTCCTCCACCGCGTATACGGCGCGAACCGCAGATTTTATCAATATTTCGATTTCTTCTTTAGAGAAATGCCCGAGGACATAATCCTTT
>CAJKNM010000111.1 GCA_905201285.1 uncultured Eubacteriales bacterium
TTGAGAGTATCAACAAAATAACCTATACCGGCAAGCAGCATTGATGCAATCATAACAGCGATAACGACAACAGAGATACTGTGCGGTAGATTTTTATTCCATATAATCATAACCAAAACTGCCGCATAAAAAATAACTGTTGAAGTCTTTCCGTACCAGTTTGAACTGACAACAATTCTCTTTAAATACAGAATTCCGCCTATCACAATCATTGTAACCTCTTTAAAAACAACGATTAAGAGAAGCCATATCGGTATAATGCCCCTAATGACAAGACAGACAACCACATTGATTTGCATAAGCTTGTCAACAAACGGGTCATAGATTTTTCCGAAGTTTGTAATCATATTAAAATGTCTCGCAATATAACCGTCAACAATATCGGTGATTCCGGATAAAACCAACACAATTGCAGCAGCGTATAAATTATAGCTGCACAGCATCAGATATGCAAAGGTCGGAACAAGTCCGAGCCTGACAGTAGTCAAAAGATTTGGTATCATACAGTTTCACCTCTCTTTTTTATTTCGGTGTTTATTTAATATTTGCGATTCCGCTGTAGACCTGACCGCGGGCACCATCTATGGTAATAGTTGTACCGTTTTTCAAAATTTTAGTAGCGTTTTTAGCAGCATACAAAACAGGAATATCCAAAGTCATTCCGACAACAACCGCGTGTGAACTAAGCCCTGTACTCTCAGTGATGATAGCCGATGCCTTGCGCAGAATACTGATAAGGCTGTTATCGGTTTCCGGAATCACAAGAATATCACCGGCCTTAAAATTATTAAGAGCCTCTGCGTTGTTTTTTGCGACGCAGGTCTTTCCCACAACCGACTTGTTGCATACGCTCATTCCCGTGAGAAGAATGTCGCCGACCAGGGTAACTTTTAATATATTTGTTGTTCCGCTGACACCTATGGGGCTTCCGCCGGTGATAGCAACAAGGTCACCCTTCTTTATAATATTAGTTTCAGACAGGGCACGCTCAACAGCGTGGTCAAAAAGCTCGTCCGAGGATTTCTTAATTTCCGTTTTAATGGGAGTAACTCCCCACGAAAGATTCAGTTGTCTGTAGACCCTATCGTTGAAGGTTCCTGCGATTATAGGACACTCCGGTCTGAAGCCTGAAATAATACGGGCGGTATAACCCGACTGTGTAACAGTCAAAATTGCCGCTGCCTCAAGGTCGTGGGCTGTTGTACAGGTAGAATGACTTATTGCATTCGCAACGTCAATAACAGTATTTAACCGAAGCTCATTAAAACGCTTAACATAATCAATATCCGCCTCGGTCTGTTCACAGATTCTCGCCATCGTTCTGAGCGCCTTAACCGGATATTCTCCGACAGCTGTCTCGCCGGAAAGCATAACCGCCGACGTTCCGTCATATACCGCGTTAGCAACATCCGATGTTTCGGCTCTGGTGGGGCGTGGGTTGTGCGTCATAGATTCAAGCATCTGAGTTGCGGTGATTACCATTTTATTCGAGCGATAGCATTTCTGGATAAGCGACTTTTGAATAGCGGGAAGTTCTTCAAAATGGATTTCAACGCCCATATCTCCGCGGGCAACCATAATACCGTCGCTGACCTTAAGTATTTCATCAACCTCATTTACGCCCTGTCGGTTTTCGATTTTAGCAATAACACGAACGTCGCTTGCATTGTTTTCCTCTAAAATTCTTCTGATTTCAAGTATATCAAACGCCGAACGCGTAAACGATGCGGCTATAAAATCAACACCGTTTTCAATACCGAATTTAATATCCGCTAGGTCTTTTTGGCTCATATAATTCATACCGAGGTTCACATCCGGAACATTGACACTCTTATGATTGCTGACGGGGCCGCCGTTTAAAACCTTACAAATTATATCGCGGTCTTTTACATCAATAACCCTCATCTCGATAAGTCCGTCATCTATTAAAATTTTGGTCTTGCTATTAACATCCTTTGCCAAATCTTTATAAGAAATACTTGCTATTTCGTTTGTTCCGTCAACATCCTCGGGGGTGAGGGTAAACAGCTGACCTGTTTTAAGTTCAACCCTTCCTTCGGCAAAATTTCCGATACGAATTTCCGGACCTTTTGTATCAAGCAAAAGCGGAATCGGCAAGTTCAGCTCTTCTCTGACTTTTTTGACTAAGTCGATTCTCTTTTTTTGTTCCTCATACGAACCGTGAGAGAAATTAAGTCTCGCCGTGTTCATTCCGTTGAGCATAAGCTGCCGCAGGGTTTCTTCGTTATCTGTTGCCGGACCCAATGTACAAATAATCTTTGTCTTTCTTTTCACTGATGACGCCTCCTAAATGTTTAATCCTGTTTGCCGATTTGTACGCAGCCCATTTTGGTATAGAGCTTAGCTTTGCCGCGAATTTTCATTGCAGAAGTCATTTCTGTGAATTGAGCAATATAAGCCTCGCCTGCATCAAGCTTTTCGGTATGATGAAATTTAGTGTCACGCCCCCTTGTGAGACCGATAATCGTAACACCGTCTTCCTCCGCCACTATTGTAATATAATCACTGTTTGTTGTTTCATCCATATTTTATCCACCCCTTTAAAGCAGGACAACAATTTTCTATGTTAATTATAGCTTTTAAACAAGCAGTTGTCAAGTATATTGTCGATTTAGTTACAGTAAAAATTTAGCTGAGATTTGATTAAATTTTATGCAATTCCCACTTATGTCCTATGTATCTCCAGACAAAACAAATCGCTCTTACCGCCCAATCTATCGTCATAGCAACCCAAACGCCAAACACGCCGAGTCCCAAATACTTTCCGATTATATAGCTAAAGAATATTCTGAATATCCACATAGAAAGTATACTCGAAACCATCGTGAACTTAACATCATTTGCGGCACGCATTGTATTTCCGAGGGAGAAGGCAAGCGGCCATATAAGCATACTGACAGCCCCGTGGTACAACAGAATTTTATGTGCCGATGAATATGTTTCGGCTGAGAGATTATAGCTGTGAAGGAATGTCGGAAGCAGTAAAAATATTGCTGCATTCATTACTATTATACCCACATAAGCAACAGCTATAAGCCGCCTTGTATAAAATCGCACCTGTTTATAATCGTCCGCACCTACACATCTCGAAACAACCGTAACAAGCGCAAGGCCCACAGCTATTCCGGGTAATATCTGAAATGTAGCAATATTATTACTCACCGCGTTTGCGGCTATCGCTGATGTTCCGAAAGTGGACACAAGGCTTAAAACCATAATTTTTCCAAGCTGAAACATACTTCCCTCCAATCCATTCGGAACACCGATATATAATATCTTTTTCACATACCCGAAATCAGGTTTAAACACCGGCTTTCGGCTCAGCGATATTATATACTTTGGGTTAAGCGCAAGAAGGTATATAACAACCGCGGCAATAATTCTCGAAACCAGCGTCGGGATTGCCGCCCCCTCTACTCCCATCTTCATTCCGTATATCATTATTGCATTTCCGACGATGTTTACACCGTTCATCAGGAAGGATGTCAGCATAGATATATTTGAATTTCCCATTGTACGAAAGAGTGCCGCACCGCTGTTATAGATAGCTATAAACGGGATAGATGCAGTGACAATCATTATGTATGTATTTGCCCCGGCCATGACATCGGGCTCGATTTTTCCGAAAACCGTATTCAGTATCCAACCCTTTAAGATGTAAACAAGTATCATAACAACAACCGAGAAACCCCAACCGTA
>CAJKNM010000112.1 GCA_905201285.1 uncultured Eubacteriales bacterium
GGAGGTCTCGGCCGTGCTTGATTCCGCCGGGTTCGAGCGTCTCGGCGAGGGCGATGAGCGGAAGCTTAAAAACGGCGGAAGGTACTATGTCGTTCGGAATATGTCGTCGGTTATTGCGTTCAAAACACCTTCGGCTAAGCCCGAGAGGTATATGATTGCCGCGGCTCACGGCGAGTCGCCTTCGTTTAAAATTAAAGCGGTTCCCGAGCTGGCGGACAAAAATTATATAAAATTAAATGTAGAGGCATACGGCGGAATGTCTTTGTCGAGCTGGCTTGACAGACCGCTTTCCGTTTCGGGGAGGGTCGTGATTGACAACGGCGAAAGCCTGAATGTCCGCCTTGTTAATATCGACCGGGATTCGCTTATAATTCCGTCGCTTGCTATTCACCTCGGCCGCGGCTCTAAGAATTCCGCCGAGCTTAATATCTGCCGCGATATGCCGCCGATGTACGCCCTGTCGGAATCAGAGGCGGGAATTATGAGCGAGATAGCCGACGTTCTCGGCGAGGAGGAAAAGAGCATTATCGGTTGTGACCTTATGCTATATAACCGTGAACGGGGCAGAATCTGGGGCAGGAATAACGAGTTCATCTCAGCGCCGCGTCTTGATGACCTTCAATGTGTGTACGCGCTTTTAAAGGGCTTTATTGAAAGCGGAGAGAGCAGGGATACCGTTCAGACGCTCTGTATCTTTGATAACGAGGAAGTAGGAAGCGGCACAAAGCAGGGCGCAAAATCAGACTTTTTATCGTCCGTTCTGCTTCGGATAAGTAACTGTTTCGGAATTGATTATGCCGGGCATATGCGAAGGCTTAATTCATCGTTTTTGGTTTCGGCCGATAACGCTCATGCAATCCATCCGAACCGTTCCGACGCATACGATTCTGAAAATTACCCGAGAATCGGCGGCGGAGTGGTCATTAAATACAACGCCGCCCAGCGGTACACCACCGATGCGGTGTCTGAGGCAATTTTCAAGAAGATATGCCGCCGAGCCGGCGTGCCGTATCAGGTATACGCAAATAAAAGCGACATTGCGGGCGGCTCAACGCTCGGCAATCTCGCGGCCGAGAAAACCTGTGTGAACACGGTCGATATTGGCCTTGCACAGCTGGCTATGCACTCCGCGTATGAAACAGCGGGAAACGCAGATACTTCATATATGGCAAACGCGGTCAGGGAATTTTATAATACGCGGCTGTGTGTTATAAATGATGAAATAAGAATATAATAATAGGGCGGTTCAAAGCGAACCGCCCTACCCAATTATCTTGAGAGATAGTTATAAATCATTATTGCCGCGTCGGCACGGGTCAACGGATTTTCAGCATTGAACCGGCCGTTTTCGTCACCTTTTACGATTCCGAAGCCTTTGGCAAGCGCCGCATAGCCCAGAACGTCATCGGGAATTTCTTCGCTGTCAGAAAAGTCGCATTTGTATATTCCGTTAAGCTCGGCGGGTTTGCGATAGCCGAGCGCCCGAATAATATACTTGATGCCGTCGGCTCTTGTTGCCTCCGCTTTAGAATTATATTCTTCGTTTGCTGTCAGCATACCAAAGCCGAGAAGCGTTTCGGCCTTGTCGGTTGAGCCGCATATAAAATACCCGGTTTTGAGACTTGACGCCATTGCGGTGAGGTCACCGAGTGTAATTATGTCATCGGGGCGGAAGTCCTCATCACCCGAGACAAGTGAAATTCCGTTGTCAATAAGCGTTTTTATCTGTTTTTCGGCATAATGCCCTTCGATGTCTGTGGGATAAACCTCTTTTTCGTCCTGAACAAACGAAATAATTTCGCCGGTCTTGGCATCTATCCCCTGCCAGGTGTGGTTCTTTATACTATAAGAAAGCTCTATGCTTTGGCTTACCTTATCACTGTTATCCTCGCTCTTGTATGAATAGCTGTAGCCGAGTTCAAGACCGAGATTGCTCTTGGCCGTATCCGCCGCTTTTTCTTCGCTGATTAAGCCGTCGGCCGAATCAAATTCCATATCCTTGCTCCAGGATTTAGAATAGCCGGAAATCAGTTTGGTCTTAGCGCCGACCGTTACATTAAACCCGTCCTGAGGGAACTTTATACCGTTCTCGTATCTATTGAAGGTAACCGAGTAGCTATCGTTATAATCGTTGTATTCACAGTTCTCAACCTTAATATTTTCAGTATTGATACCGGAATACAGTCCTATAAAGGCCTCGGCCTGTTCCTGAGCAAGTTTCTCGTTGTGCTTGGTATCGATGCTTTCTTTGTCGTTTTCATTGTTGTTCCCTATACCATATGAATAATAGCTTAAAAGCTCGCCTGTTTTTGCGTTAAACGTTACGCTTGCGTGACGTTCTTTATCGGTGTCCTTATCAAAGCTGAACGAAAGAGATGCTATGTACTCGGTCTCTTTTTTGTTTTCATCATTTTCGTCATTACTTTCGTATGTGCGGAATTTTTCCGACCTTCTGTACGAACAGCCGTCGTATTCCGCTGAATCAAGACCCGTGTTTTTAAGGCTTGCCGCCGCTTTTTTGAGTTCTTCCTCAGACTTTAAGCCGTCAATCTGTTCAAGGTTTTTAAGCTCGCTTTCGGTGAGTGTTGCCTGCTTTGAGCCTGAACCGCCCGATGACATATCCGCTTCCGCCTTGGCACCCGCATCATTTCGGGCATAGGGGCGGACGTCAATCAGCTTTTCGCCGGTGCGTGCGTTCATAAGCGTATAAGAATCAGAAAGAACATATGCGGGATGAGCGGTCTTTCCGTCGCTTGTCGTGTATATCAGTTCAAGCGGCGAAAGCTTCAAAAATTCGTCATTTGCCTTTGAAACGTCCATCGCCTCTGAGGGGTTCGGAATGTTTTTTCCATCTGTCCACGTTGCCGACATTCCCTTAACCTCGCCGGTGTTCTTGTCTATGTCTAAGTTTACTCCGTCATTTAAAAAGCTTATGCCGTTCACATACCTGTTAAGTCTCAGATAGGCGTTGGCTGAGTGGATGCTTCCGTAACCCGAAACGTCAGCCTTGTCGGTCGGAAGCTCGTTCATCCAGCCGGGGTTTACGTTTCTGAGCCACTCGGTGGCCTTGTCGAGAAGCTGAGCGCTGTCAAGTTTAGCAAAGCCCATATCTTCTCTTGAATATTCATCACGCCTGCGGGTATTATAGTTCATAATATTTCCCTTTTCGTTTACGGTGACCGAAACAGCGCTGTTATAATCCTCTGTGTGCCAGCTGAGTTCATACAGAGAGCCATTGTCATCGGTTGTGATGTTACTTTCAAATTCAGAAAGGTCAGCGGGAATATTAATGACATTTCTGACTGAGAGTATTGCCGATTCAAGTCCGCTTGAGTCAGCGGCAAGAGCCGGGGCGAATGCCGAACTTCCTGTTGCTATAGCAACGGCGAGAAAAGCCGTGCCGAGCTTTTTTGTTAATTTATTCATAGTACCCTCCTTGTATGCCGCCTTGCGGCGGCATAAATTTTTTGTGGTTTTGTTTTACATTAAGTATGACGAACCGTTGTGTATATAAGTTCCATAAAAACCAAAATTTCTTTAAAAATTTAAAAGCCGCGTTACTGTTTAATATGCTTACACCGAATGAAGCGGAAGCTTTATATTGGGAGC
>CAJKNM010000113.1 GCA_905201285.1 uncultured Eubacteriales bacterium
TTCCCGATGACCCGACACATCCGCCGAAATTCTGCCCTGAGTGCGGCGATGTGTTTGATGATAATGATAAAGTATAAATTCCGATTCGATTCTCTCTGCGTCTTGTGTTGGCAAGAGAAAATTCGGAATAATAAAAAAATTTATTAAAAGATGCAACGTTTTCCTTTTTTCATTTGTTTTATTAGTGAGGACCTCAAAAAACAAGTATAAAACAATTCAAAAATTAAATGATAAAAGGAGTAATGCTTTATGAAAAAATTTATTGGAGCTATATTGGTATGCGGAATGCTTGCGTCGTTGTCTTTTTCGGCGGTGTACGCAGATGAACCGATGGTTATATCACCCGCACCGGCTGAAAACGAGGTTATAGTAGGAAGACAGCAGATAACCGTAAACGGTGAAAAAGTTGATTTGGACAAGACAAATCTTTCGCAGTATATCTATTCTAAAAACGGAAATATAATGGTTCCGCTCCGTGCGGTTGCAGAAAAAATGGGATATGTTGTAGAGTGGAACGAAGAGAAGCATACCGTTACCGTAGGTAATGATATATGGGAAATTATTCTTTACATAGGTGATGACAGCTATGTCGGAGTGACCAAAATAAAAGATGCGGTCGGAATGACCGCACCGCAGAGCTATGGCGTTGCGCCCGAAATCGTTGAGGACTGTACATTTGTTCCGGCGAAGATGTTTGAACTTATGGATTATAAATACAGTGCGGTCGGACAGTATGTGGATTTTGAAAAAGAAGATAATTCGACTCAGATTCCAAATCCGTTTACCGAATACAAATCCGTCGAAGACGCTAAAGCGGCAGTCAGCTTTGATGCTGTCCTTCCGACAAAGCTTCCCGACGGATATGAGTTTGCTTCCGCGTCAACAATGGGAAGTGATTTCCTTCAGGTGTTTTATAAAAAAGGCGAAAGCGAAATTATGTATAGGGTTGCCGTGGGCAGTGATGACATAAGCGGTGATTATAACGTATATGACATAACCGAAACCGAAAAAATAAAAGATAGTAAGGTAGAACTTAAAGGTGATGAAAACAAATGCTCCTTAGCGGTATGGAATGACAACGAAAGCGCCTATTCCTTAAACAGCGAAAAAGGTATAGAAAAGGCCGAAATGACCAAAATTATAGAAAGTGTTAATTTTGCAGAGCCTAAGTCAATAACGGCGGAAGAAGAATCCGTTTCTTTGACTGAATCGAAAACAGAGGAATAAATTTTCTGTAAAATAAAAAAATATAGCAGATAGAGAATATTTAAAAAAGAAAGGAAGATACAAGTGAGTGAGATTATGAAGAATATCAAAAAGGCCGAGGTATTGACGCTTAAAGAGCAGGTTGAATATCAGACAGGACAGGTTGTGAGTAAAACACTTATACAGAACGATGCGGTGAGCATCACGCTGTTTTCATTTGATAAGGGAGAGGAGATAAGCACACATTCATCCGAAGGAGATGCATTTGTTACCTGCCTTGACGGTGTGGGGAAAATCACTATAGACGGAGTAGAGTATGAACTCAATGAAGGCGAATCGATAGTTATGCCGGCCGGCCATCCGCACGCTGTTTACGGAAAGGAACAGTTTAAGATGCTTTTGGTTGTTGTGTTTAAGAATTAACCGAGGCAATAATGTATGTTACGCCGATTACTTCACCGGTGTAAAATTATCTCAATTCAAAATACAAAAATACCGTGATACCTTCTATCTTAAAAGATAGAGCGTATCACGGTTTATTTTTTTTATAAAAGTGTCACCCATCATTGATATTTGAAATAGTAAACCTTAAAATGACAAAAATTCGTTGACAAAATTGCCGCATTGCTTTATAATGAGATGAATACATTCTTTTTATTAATTTATAGGAGAATACAAATGAAAAAAAGAATCTTAGCTTTTGCTTTAATTGCCGCTGCAGTTTTAATTGCCGCTGCGGCCGTTGTTGTGTTTTACCGCCCCGCAAGGGTCTGGGTCAAGGATAAAATAAACTTTATTATGCCGGACAAGTGCGACTATAAAATATACTACCAAAACAATAAGCTTGTCTATAACTATCGTGAGCTTGACTTTGATAATGCCGATGTCCGCGAAATTCAGGTCGGCAAGGACAGAAAGTACCTTGTTAACCATTCACGCGGATTTGCTGTCGGTGCACCGAGAGATGCCGAATTTGACTTCACCTGCGCTCAGGAGTTTATTAAGGTTCGCTCTTCTGTATTTGATATGGTTATATCGAAGGAATTTGCTACTGAACCTAACACAAAAGAATATATAACTAAATATCTTGACCAGTATCTGCTTAATGAGAACTTTCAGAACAAAAACCGTATCACTGTTCACAGCGACAATACCACAAAGGTCAACAATAACTGGATGCAGGTTATTGCGTTCACCCGCACCCCGGCACCCATGGGTGACTACAAGAAAAACACCTATGTATATGCCTATATCTATACAGGCACTCAGCACTATTATAGGATTCTGTTTAAGGCCGAGGAATATAGCCAGGACTTGATGAACGAGGTTTATAAGGTGCTCTATAGCTTCTCTGAGGACGTTCCCATCCGGGGCACTTCAGATGTTTATACCGATTATAAGCCGGTTGTTCCGGATAACTGGACCGATGAAACAAAAAAGGTCTATGACAAGCTTGTGAATGCAACTCATCCGTATTGGGGATGTTTTAACCCCCTTGCGGTTCGCTATTTAAAGACAGAAAGAACCAAAAAGCTTGAAGCCGAGGTTGACTTTGACTTCCCGATTCTGCTTGAATACATCTATTATTGGGAGGACTTCCCTATGGACGGAATGAAACAGGCATACGATGACGGAAAGGTTGTAGAGCTGACTATGCAATGCTCAAGCGTAATGAACGAGGATTTGGATAATTATAACCCGTTTTTCGACGTTCTCGACGGAGTGTGTGACGACAGCCTCAGAAAGTTCGCCAAGGACGCGGCTGAATTCGGAAAGCCGTTTATCTTCCGCCTTAACAACGAGATGAACTCAAACTGGACCAGCTACGGCGGGCCGGTAATACTCAATGACCCCGAACTGTATGTCGAGGTATGGCGGCACATCTATAAGATATTTGAGGAGGAAGGCGTTCATAACGCAATATGGGTGTTTAACCCGAATAATATTTCCTTCCCGCCGTGCGGCTATAACAGTGCCCTCGCCTACTATCCCGGAAACGACTATGTTCAGATGTTCGGCATAACGGGGTATAACACCGGTGACTATTACAAAGACTTATACGGCGAGAAATGGCGGGATTTTGACGAAATCTATGATGAAATTTATAAAAACTATGAGGGTTCTTTCTCACAGTTCCCGTGGATAATCACCGAGTTTGCGTGTGCTTCCGCGGGCGGAGACAAGGTTAAATGGATTGAAGATATGTTCAAGGATTTAAAGAAGTACCCCGAGATTAAGGCTGCGGTTTGGTTCAACAGCCAGGATTTTGACCCGAGATACGCTCACGAAACGGTCGTATCAAGACAGTAT
>CAJKNM010000114.1 GCA_905201285.1 uncultured Eubacteriales bacterium
GTAAAGATGTACTCCGCCATTTTAGGATTCCAACGGCGTGTCTGATGTCCGAAGTGAACACCTGCCTCCAAAAGCTGTTTCATCTGAATTACTCCCATGATTTACACCTCCATAGTTTTACCTCCGCACGAATCAACTCGCACAAGTACCGTCATGGGTTTGCGGCACCGCTTGTACAATCCGCGTGCGTGCGTATTTAATAATTTCGCCGGAAAGAGAAATTCATTCTTTATCTTTCCAAACGCCATAATATTATAACATAACGATTTCGTATATGCAAGTGTTTTTTCAAAAAAACTCAAAATTTTATGAAAAAATTTCTTGAACACGTTATATTGCTGTGATTGACTTTATATGTTATTATATATTAAGGAAGATTTTTTAAAAATGGAGATGACATCAGTGCAAACCATAGACGAAGCGCTTGAAAAATTAAAAAAATCCAAATTTCGGTCAAATTTTCATCTTTCCGAAAAGGATAAGAAATATATTGCCGAAAAAGGGCTTGATACCATCCGCTCCCACGCCGCCGACTTTGTTGCGGCGCGGCTTGCCCCCGCTGAAATTCCCAATGACGGCAAGCAGACGCCGATGCGCGGGCATCCCGTGTTTATCGCACAGCACGCCTGTGCCTGTTGCTGCCGTGGCTGTCTTAACAAGTGGTATCGCGTTCCGAAAGGAAAGCAGCTATCCGCCGCCGATCAACAAAAGATAGTGAACCTTCTTATGGCGTGGATTGAACGGGAAGTAAAAATGGGATAGAAAGGCTGCTTAAAATTTAAGCAGCCTCCTTGCGCATCATTTAATTTTATTAATCCAATCATAAATCTCGGATTCGGGGGTGACTAACCTTTCCTCGTCAAACCTAATGTTTAAACCCGGTTTTATCTCAGCGCCGGTGCACTCTCTTTCGACGTCATTAAACGTATGACCTATCCAGCCGCCGTTTGTCGCAAGGGCATAGACTGTCTTGCCGGAAAAATCGTTTTCGTCAAGAAATGTCTTTACCGCCGGTGCATATGTGTACCACCATACAGGCGTTCCTAAAACTATGGTATCATAATCGGACATATTAATATTCATCGGCTTTATTTCAGGTGCAAAACCGCTGTCCACCTCTTTCTTTCCCTGTTCAACGACCGAGTTATAATCTCCCTCATACGGGTTCACCGTCTCGATTCGCGCCGTATCTCCGCCGATTTTACTCTGAATCATTTCAGCGATTCTTTTTGTGTTTCCCGAATACGAATAATACACAATAAGCGTTTTCACGCTATCTTCCTCCTTAGTAACATTCCTTTAAAACCTTTAAAATATCATCGGAATTCATCTTTTTATAGCCTCCACCCGGAATCGTTGAACTTGCGATAAGCGGAAGCATATCTTCAGTCGCGCCGAGTTCTTTCAGAGTTGACGGAAGGCCGAGCTCCTTAATAAATTCGCCGAGCTTTTCGATACCCGCCTCGGCTGCTTCTTCGCGTGTCATAGAATCGGTATTTATTCCCCATACATTCTGAGAAAATCGAACAAACTTATCGATTCCCGACTTGTAAATATACTTATAATAAGGAACGGAAATTGCAGCAAGCCCCGCGCCGTGAGCACAGTCGGTATACGCACCGAGCTGATGCTCTATCATATGAACCTCCCAGTCCTGTTCCTTTGAAAGCCCGGTAACGGTATTAAGTCCGATTGTTGCACACCACATAATGTTACTTCTCGCCTCATAATTTTTGGAATCCTTAACAGCAACCCCTGCGCTGTGAATAAGCGAGCGCATAACACCCTCTAATATATAATCGGTTGTGTTATCGTCATCGCCCGAGAAATACTGTTCCATCAAGTGCGACATTGTATCAAAAATTCCGCTCGACATCTGATATGCGGGAACGGTAAAAGTATACTCGGGGTTCAGAATCGAAAATTTCGGATTTACCTGCGGTGGAAAGACCCTTCCGTTTTTCAGCTTTTCATCCTCGTTTGTGATAACCGAACCGCCGTTCATCTCCGAGCCTGTGCCTGCCATTGTCAAAATCGAACCAACGGGAACAATCCTGTTATCCACGTCCTTGAAATCGACCCAATACTTCTTCCATGGATTCTCGTCACAATACGCCGAAACCGAAATTCCCTTTGCACAATCGATTACCGAGCCGCCGCCGACAGCCAAAATCAGGTCAACATTGTTTTCTCTGACAAGTCTCACCCCTTCGAGAAGCTGAGAATACGACGGATTCGACTTGATTCCCGAAAGCTCAACCACCGTCTTTCCTGCATCCTTTAAAATTTCGACTACCTTATCATATAAGCCGAGCTTTTTAACCGAGCCTTTTCCGTACATCAAAAGGACTGTTTTTCCGTAACCCGAAAGCTCGCCCGAAAGATTATCCAGTGCCGTCCTTCCAAAATATATTTTTGTCGGGTTATAATAGTTAAAATCAAATTTCATTTTTTCTTCCTCCTCTATTTATTTTCTGTCGGATATTGTTTATCGTCTACCTTTTCAAGCCATTCGGTCGAGGTTTCATCACCCGGACATTCTATGGCGATGTGTGAGAACCAGCTGTCTGCCTTTGCTGTTCTTGCGTGATACTCAAACGAGCTGTCAACCATACCCTTGCTTACAAGCGCACTGATTGTCAGAATCGACCGAAGTTTAAGCGAAAGCTTATCCTCCCTTGACCACACCTCGCCGAACAGCACGTCATCGTTTAGCTGAGCAAACTTAGGTGCAAACTCACCCAAGCTGTCCCTTCCTGCAGTTTGTTTTTTCATTGACATCTTGAATACCTCATATTGACAGTAATATTTATTTGTGTTAGAATAATCTTAAAGTTCATTTATATTATACAACTTAAAGTATACTTTAAGTCAAGTGTTTTTTCAAAAAACTTTAAAATTTATAACAAAGGGGACTCGCCGAATTACGAGTCCCCGTCCCCCGGATATTCTGCGATTAATCGGTCGATTCGATAATCGCATAGTTACCGTCTTTTCTCCTATAAACGACGTTCATTTCGTCAGTATCCTGATTTTTAAATACAAAGAAATTGTGTCCGAGCAGGTTCATCTGCAGCACCGCTTCCTCCGCATTCATAGGCTTTACGTTAAAGCGTTTCTTTTTAACTATGTTAAATTGCGAAACGTCCTCTCCCTCGGTATACTGGTCACCGCTTAACAGCTTATCGTCTTTAAAGGCTTCTCTTTTAACCTTCTTTTCAAGCTTTGTTTTGTTCTTTCTTATTTGTCTTTCGATTACGTCAACCACCTTGTCGGTCGCCGTGAAAACATCTATATCCGTAACCTCGGCACGGAACATAACTCCGTCCGAAGAAATTGTTGCTTCAATATATTCTTTATCCTTAATGGTTCCGATTACTACTCTTGCATCAGCCTCCGTCTTAAAAAATTTGTCTAACCTCCCGATTTTTTTGGTAATGTAC
>CAJKNM010000115.1 GCA_905201285.1 uncultured Eubacteriales bacterium
TATACGGTTCACTTATTGATAAAATGATTGAAGGCTACGACCTTAGCGATAAGTTTCTTTTTACCGGTCTGGATACAAGCAATGAGCTTGAACGCATTATCGAAATAGCGAAAAATAACTCTGTTAAATATAAGAAAGACTGTATTTTAATCTTAAACGAATTATTTATTAAAATGTATAATCACGGGGCACGGCAAGAACAACTTCTTCCGCAGAAAATACGAGACTATTTGGATAAAACAAGCACTAATTCAAAGTTTAGCTTTGATGACCTTTGCAGCGAATTTCACCTGTCCCAATCCCAAATAACAAGAGTTTTTAAACAGCACTACAGTATGACCCCTTATCAATATTTTCTAAACAAAAAGATTATGCAGGCAGAAACCTTGCTTAAAACAACATCGCTTTCGATAAAGCAAATCTCTTATATGCTTAATTTTGCCGACGAATACTACTTCTCAAATATTTTTCTTAAGGCAAAAGGTATCCGTCCCTCTCAATATCGGAAGGAAAACCGTGATATATAAAATAATGCAATCGGTATAAGCCGATTGCATTATCTTCAGTAGACCGTTTCATACACACTTTTAAGCGGCTGTAAATTTTCGTTTATAAACATAACTTTTATAAGACATAGGTCGTCCGGCGCTATATCCTCACTCGATTCCAAAACGAATTCTCCGCTTCCTTTTTTCTTATCGGCACACACCTTCAAAAGCCTTAGCGCTGCATCAGATTCCTTTTTATAAATCGTGGCATAGGTTGTCGCCTCTCCATTGTTCAAATAATTATTCGCTGTATAATCTATTGTAAATTTTTTATTCACTTTATACCCGGTCACCTTATTAACTGTAAAATTTTTTACAAACTTAACCTCGGTTGTTCCTGATGAAATATTTATGCTTTCAGTTCCGTAATACTTTCCCCCGATTTGTGCAGCCATACCCGCATCCGGTTTAACCGAAATTATTCCGCCGCCGATTGTATCTACGCTTCCGCCCTTGCCTGCTTTTATTGTATAAGTTTCAAAACTCTTGAACAGATAACTCCAGCCCGATTTATCGCCTATAAGCGATTTTTTAACGTCATAACTGTCATTCAAAAAGATAATTGTGTTAACTTCTTCCGCATTTTTAGAGGATATTCTGCTGCCGGCAAAAATTCCCGAATTCATTTTGTTACCGGAAGACAATCCGCTATTTGTAATCAGCTTTGCGTCATTGTCTATCGCTATTGTTGTTGTTCCTTTAATGTGATTTGATGTTGCAATGCTTACAAAAATCGAACCGCTTGTAGCGTTGTAACAACCGGAAAAGACACGTCTTGTAACTTCTCCTCCAAGCAAATATATGTGTGAATTCCCCGTAAGATTTGTTCCCTCAGAACCACCGAACAAACCTTCTGCAAGTCCACCGGTCATAGTTATATTGGTATCACAATTCAACGTCGGCGCAGAACCCGCAGAGCCTGCATACACATTCATCACTTTTCCCCCGGCTATATTTATATTTGTAGACTCTCCGACCAGTCCGCCCGTTCCCGAGCCTCCTCCTACTATATATTTCGTCACAGCGTTTTCGGCAATGGTTATATTTGTTTTTTTCGCTACGCTTCCGTTACTTCCTCCGCCATATACATAGCAGGGCGATAAGTTTGATTTATCATCATATATTCCATCACCCGGATTACAGTTACCTCCAAAAATTATATTTGTATTTCCGTTTACAGCCGCATTAAGCGAGCCGCCGTAAATACGATTATACTTACCTCCGTGCAAGCTGACATTTGTATCTCCGTCTATTGCTTTTTTGTTTCCTCCGCCGTAGACCGTCAATCTTTCCGATGATGTTACACTGTCTGTTACCTCAAGCTTATACCCGTTTGCAAAAACAGTCGCTCCGTTAAGCACTGCATTATCAAGAACGATATCCGAACGACACTCAAAATTATCAGAAAGGTTTAGCTTCACGGATGAGGATTTTCCGCTTAATGTTATTCTTCCGCTTTGCAATTCGGGCATAGTTTCTATGTCCGAATTGCTCTCAACCACTATTGTTGTATTAATACCGGAACGCGCCTCGGAAAGTGCGCGCTTTATAGTTTTAAAAGGCGCGGACGCTCTTCCGTCACTTAAATTATTTCCGTTTTCCGACACAAAAAACGTCGGTTCGGCGTTTAGTGAAATGTTATCGATACAAATTAAATCCTTGTCGTTCTGATACGGATTATCTTGAGTGAAGGCTGAGCTTGTATTATATTTATTACTATGGTTTATAATTCCCGCGTAAGCATAACTTCCGATTTCTTCGGCTGTGGGCACACCTGTACCCGTAAGTGTTTTTGACAGATTATTTAAATTTACTCTAACAGAGTATCTTCCGTTTGCATCGGGAGTCATAGTCACCGTCATAGTATATATCTTATCATTTTCAAGTTCCGAGACATCTTCTCCGAACACCTGAAGTCTTCGCTTGTAATCGCTGCAAGTTCCTATTCCCGCAAGCATATACTTTGAGCTTATATTACTTAAAAGGAAATCAGCCGACGTCAGCGCTGCGTCCGGTTGACCGGACATATTTTCCGTCTTTCCCGAAAGAGTGATTGCCGCAACTGTTCCGCTGTTCCATACTCCGTCTGACGGAATCATAAAGTCGGTTTTAAATACCAATGTCTTGTCTTTAATCTTCTCATATGTGATATTTGACTTTTTCCACATCGATGCATTGTATAAAATTCCCTGAGACTGAAGCTGTAATGACTTTCCGTTACCAAATCCGCTCCTTACGCTCACCTTTGCCGCTCTTTCAATATTCCCCGAAGTGACAATATCAGGAAACTTTTCTTTATCAGAGGCTAAAGATCCGGCATTATGATTTAAAATAAATTCATTTCTTTCATATGTTTCCGCAGTATCGATGTCAGCTATTTTTATATATTCACTTTCTGAATCATAATTTGAAAAGTCATCCTCAAATAATTGATATTCATTAATATTTGCAGGTCTCGGTACGGTTACTTCAGAACAATTTCTGCTTTCAAGAGATATATCGTCTATATAAACAAGAGGTTGATCGTTTGTGTAGTTTGAAGTGCCGTTATCTAAACTGTATGCATATGTATAGTATCCGTGGTTATGAAGAGCTATAAAGCTATATTTATATGCTGCCATCTCTTTCACCGTAGGTGCATCATCAGAAAAAACTTCAACTTCATAATCATTTAATTTTGCATAAATCCTGTATTTAACATTTTCGGTGTCAGGCACCATTTTTAATGTAAAGCTATATGTTTCACCCTTTTTAAGAGTATCCATTTTTTTATCAAACACATAAAAGTCAAATCCGTTTGCGGCAAAAAATTTATATTTATTTTTCAAATAATCCTCGTGTATCTGAAAATTTTTGTCTT
>CAJKNM010000116.1 GCA_905201285.1 uncultured Eubacteriales bacterium
TGCTTGTCAACATATTTTAGCTTTGGACCTTTAGCTCAGTTGGTTAGAGCAACCGGCTCATAACCGGTTGGTCCGGGGTTCGAGTCCCTGAAGGTCCACCACAAAAGCACACTTCGGTGTGCTTTTTTTGTAATATGTGAAAAATGCGGGGTATTTGTGCCCTGTGTATTAAATGCAGAGGGGAATGATTCTTTTGTACAGGTATGAGACACATCTTCATACGGCTCCGGTCAGCCGCTGTGCTGCGGCGACGGTTCAAGACACCGTGAATTTTTATAAGCGAATGGGTTACGACGGTATTTTTATAACAAACCACTTTCTTGACGGAAACATTAATATTGATTACGGAAAACCGTACGCCGAAAAAATTGAGTTTTATTTTTCCGATTATGAAAAAGGTGTTGAGATTGGTAAGGAAATCGGAATTAAGGTGTTTCCGGGAATTGAATCCTCTTATGGAGGTACTGATTTTCTGATATACGGTCTTGATAAAGAGTGGTTTTTAAAAAATCCTCAGATAATGAAGATGGATAAGAGGTCACAGCTCAAGTTTATCAGGCAGAACGGCGGTTTTGTGATACAAGCGCATCCTTTCAGAGAAGCGTCATATATAGATCATATTCGGCTTTATCCGGATTGTGTCGACGGCGTTGAGGTTATAAACGCAAACAGAACCGAACTTGAGAACAAGATGGCGCGGTTGTATGCCGAGACATATGGATTTATTATGACGGCGGGGTCTGATAATCATATCGGCGGGGAACAGGTCAAGCTTGCCGGAATGGAATTTGAAACTCCGCTTTGCAATGAGCACGATTATATCAGGCGCTTAAATAACGGCGAAGGGAAAATATTTATATCGGCTAATGAATAAGCTTTATATTTGACAGAGCCTCGGCAGGGGCTCTGTTTTTAATGCAATTTGGCTTGTGGCAGGCATATTTTTAAAAATCATCTTATAAATAATTTTAATCTCGCAGACGATAGATTTCAGTATAAATTTTATTGTCGGATTTACAATAACTTTTGTGTTTTGAAGGTTGTAATTTTACGAAAAATATGTTATACTTAAAAATAGTGTTATTTAATGAGAATATAAAGATTATTAAAATTTGAATATGTGACCGGAAAAATTAAATAAGATTTTAAGGTGTATTATTATGATAAACATTATTAAAAAGCTGTCTCCGGCAAGAAACATAGCATTGGGTTTTGCTTCGCTGATAATAATAGGCTCGGTTTTGCTGATACTGCCGTGCAGTGTAAGAGATGGAGTCTCGATTAGGTATATTGACTCTCTTTATACTTCAACAAGTGCGGTCTGTGTAACGGGGCTTATAGTTGTTGATGCTGGTGATACCTTCACCCCTCTCGGAAGGTTTTTCCTTGCTATGCTTATACAAATCGGCGGACTTGGTGTTACATCAATCGGAGCGGGAGTGGTTCTTGCCATAGGCAAGCGCGTTGATATAAGGGGTCGTGCTTTAATTAAAGAAGCGATGAATCTTGATACAGGCAAGGGAATAGTCAAGCTTATTCGAAAGGTGTTTATTGTTACCATTTTGTTTGAACTGATTGGTGCGATTCTGAGTTTTGTTGTATTTTCACGCAATTATTCATTCCCTGACGCGCTTGGTATAAGCCTGTTCCATTCGGTTGCGGCGTTTAATAATTCGGGCTTTGATATTCTCGGCGGCGGAACAAATTTAATACCGTATCGTGACAGTGCCTTTTTAAACCTTGTCACGTGTGGACTTATAATCTTTGGAGGAATAGGGTTTCCGGTTATTAATGAAATTTGGCAGAACAGATTTAACTTACGAAAGCTTTCTATGCACTCTAAAGTTGTTATTTCGGTAACTTTGACTTTGCTTGTGGTAGGAACGGTCTTGCTTAAAATGACCGAGGATGTGAATTGGATGGGGGCTTTTTTTAGCAGCGTATCAGCACGAACAGCAGGCTTTTCAACATACCCGTTAAACAGTTTTACCAAGTCCGGATTACTTGTTTTAATTGTTCTTATGTTTATCGGTGCGTCCCCCGGCTCAACCGGTGGAGGAATAAAGACAACGACGTTTTTTGTCTTGCTTTCAGGGATGGGAGCGGCGGCAACCAATCATTCTGAGCGAGTATTTCATTATGCTATACCAAAAGAGGCATTCAAGAAGGCGGCGGTTATAACACTTCTTGCTATTACGGTTGTTATATGCGGAACATATCTCATAGGTGTGTTGGAACCGGATTTACAGTTTTTGGACGTATTGTTTGAAACGGTAAGCGCATACGGAACAGTCGGGCTTTCAACCGGAATAACGCCGAGGCTTTGCGCCGGAAGTAAGCTGCTTTCGATTATAATTATGTATATAGGAAGACTCGGACCGCTTACGGTCGCGACGATTTGGCATTTTTCAAAGGGTGACAGGGTTTCCTATCCCGATGGCAATATAGCGATAGGCTAAAGGAGGAGGTTCTAATATGTTCAGTAAAAATAAGCCGGTTAAAACGACCTATGGAATAGTGGGGCTCGGAAGGTTCGGAAGCGCTTTGGCGACAAAGCTTGCGGAATTCGGAGCAGAACTTATGGTTATTGATAGGGACGAAGAGAGAGTGCGCGAGATGCGTGATTACACGGACAATGCTTTTGTCGTACCAAATATTGATAAAAAGTCGCTTGCTGAAACGGGAATTCAAAACTGTGATGTAGGTGTTGTCTGTATAGGTGACCAGCTTGATATATCGATTCTTACAACGCTTAACCTTGTTGGTATGGGAATTAAAAAAGTTGTCGCAAAGGCAATGAGTGAGGAGCACGGAGAGATACTGAAAAAACTTGGTGCTGAGGTGGTTTATCCGGAACAGGATATGGCAATACGCTTAGCTGTTCGGCTTGAAAATTCAAATGTGCTTGATTTTATGCAGCTGACAGAGAAAGTTAATATATCAAAGCTGTTTGTTCCCGAATGGGCGGTAGGTAAGTCGGTTGTTGAAACCGAATTCCGTTCAAAGTTTGCGCTTAACATAATTGTCATAGAAAATGCCGGAAATGTAGTAGAGCATGTAAAGCCCGACTATGTATTCAAAAAGGGAGACATATTGTTTGTATCGGGAAGCAAGGATGCGGTGATCCGTCTTTCGGAGAGAGCCGAAGAAAATTAGTACGATTAATCGGCTCATGGTATTAGCCTTAGGGTCGGAATGAATATAAGCGCCATTGTAATTTAAATTACAATGGCGCTTGTTTAATGAGCGATAAATAGATTGCAGATACTAAGAATCGGATATTAAAAGAAAACCCTCACCGACTCAAAATCGATAAGGGTTTTTATGGCGTGCCGCAGAGGATTCGAACCCCCGGCCTTCTGATCCGTAGTCAGACGCTCTATC
>CAJKNM010000117.1 GCA_905201285.1 uncultured Eubacteriales bacterium
GCAGGGAGGATGGCTTATGAATGAGCAAATGCAGATGAACAATGGTTACGTTTCTTCGACTGCGCCGGTTGGACAGTTGAAAACCAACAAGAGCTTATTAAAGTATGTCTTATTATCTTTAATAACCTTCGGTATTTACGGAATTGTTGTTATGTCCTCGGTGAGCAACGATATTAACGTTGTTGCGAGCAGATATGACGGCAAAAAGACAATGCATTATTGCCTTTTGTTATTCCTGGTGGGGCCTGTTACGTTTGGAATAGCGTATTTTGTTTGGTATCACAGGATTTCAAACAGAATCGGAGGCGAGCTTGCGAGAAGGGGCCTTCCGTATAGCTTCGGTGCATCGGATTACTGGCTATGGAACATTCTCGGCGCATTTATAATCGTAGGACCGTTTGTTTATTATTATAAAATGTTCAAAGCGGTTAATATGATAAATGCAAATTATAACATTAACGGCTGATTATTTGATCATACTACATAGTTATAAAAAAGCAAAATAATAAAAAGGCTTTAGCAGAACGGATTTGTTTTGCTAAGGCCTTTTTCATATATATGAAAGATTATACTATAGTCCGCCCTCCCCGAAAGGGGAGGGTTTTTTACACATAAAATTGTGTCGAAATTTAACACACGAAAAATTATGGGAAATATCGGAAATATGTTATAATAGAAAATGAATTTTATGATAGGAGTGAACAATATGGAAATGAGGCTTGAAAATCTCGGCTCAACACTGGTTGCAAAGCTCGACGGCGAGCTTGACCAGAGCTGTGCGGCCGAGATTCGTGAAAGAATAGACAACGAGATAAACCTGCACGGGATCACAAACCTTGTTATGGATTTTGATAATGTTTCGTTTATGGATAGTTCGGGAATAGGAGTTCTTATAGGCAGGTATAAACAGATAAAGGCACGAGGCGGAAGAATGCTCGTCATACGCACACAGCCACAGGTTGATAAGGTAATTGAACTTGCCGGTTTAAAGCGAATAATGGACTTTGACTGATTTTCTGAAAGGAATGATTAAAATGGAAAACTATATAAAAATTGAATTTCCCAGCAAGAGCTGTAACGAAGCTTTTGCAAGGGCGGCGGCCGGCGCGTTCGCTTCTCAGCTTGATATAACAGTGGAAGAGCTTGCCGATATAAAGACGGCGGTATCGGAGGCAATAACGAACGCCATCGTTCACGGCTATGCCGGCATACGCGGTGTGGTCGAGATGCAATGCCGGATTTCAGACAGAACTATCGAGATAACCGTTATAGATAAGGGCCGCGGAATCGCGGATATCGCCCTGGCGATGCAGCCGCTCTATTCCGGCTCTGATGACGAAGAACGGAGCGGGATGGGGTTCACTGTTATGCAGAGCTTTATGGACACGCTTCACGTTGAATCTCAGGTTGGTGTCGGCACAACCGTCACAATGACGAAAAAGGTAGGAGCAATATTTGATGATTAAACATCATAATGCGGAAAACGCCGTTCTCCTTAAACGTGCGGCAGACGGTGACCGCGGCGCACGCGATGAACTCATCCTGAACAATATGGGGCTTGTCTATAGTGTTGTTAAACGTTTTTGCGGCCGCGGCTATGAAAAAGAGGATTTAATTCAGATAGGAAGTATAGGCCTGATTCGTGCGGCAGAACGTTTCGACACAAGTTTCGGCGTACAGTTTTCTACATATGCTATACCAATGATTATAGGTGAGATAAAGCGATTTATCCGTGATGACGGAATAATAAAGGTCAGCCGAAGTCTCAAAGAGACTGCCGCCGCCGCAGCAAAAATCAGAAAAAAAATTGAGGATTCCGCCGGCCGGGAAGCCACGGTAACCGAAATTGCCGAAAGGCTCGGTATATCGCCCGAAGAGCTTGCCGCCGCAATCGATTCCCAACAGCCGCCTCAATCCATCTATGCGTCAGTTGACAACGGAACGTCAGAAGGGAAAATCCTTGCCGACAAAATAGAAAGTAACGGAAACGAGATAGAGCATATGCTCAGCAAGGTTCTGGTTAAACAGCTTACAGATTCGCTATCAGAGCGTGATAAAACGATTGTAAATATGCGTTATTTTGAGCACAAAACCCAAACAGAGACGGCAAACGCGTTAGGAATTTCACAGGTTCAGGTTTCGCGGCTTGAGAAGAAAATTTTGATAAACCTTCGCAAGGACATAAAAGAGGAATAAAATTTAAAAAAGTGAAAATACTACCGATAAACAAATTGGTTTATCGGGAGGTTAAGATGAAACTCACAAATCAGGAATATCAAGAGTATCTAAACAAAAAATCGCCCGACAGCAATCTTCTTAAGGATGTGCTTTGGGCGTTTGTTGTCGGCGGACTGATATGCGTTATCGGTCAGGCAATATTTGATATTTACAAAAATGCAGCAGGGCTTTCAGAGGATATGGCGAGAACCGCGGTAAGCGTCACCATGGTCTTTATCGGTGCATTTTTAACAGGTATAGACGTATACGGAAAGATTGCAAAGCACGCCGGCGGCGGAACGCTTGTTCCTATCACCGGCTTTGCAAACGCAATCGTCTCACCCGCTATGGAATTCAAAAAGGAGGGACTTGTTCTCGGTCTTGCTTCAAAGATGTTTGTTATTGCCGGACCTGTTCTGGTCTATGGAATAACAGCTTCGGCGGCGGTCGGCGTTATTTACTTCATTATGTCATTCTTCGGTGGAGGCGGAATATGAACAAAAAATGCGGCAGGCAAACTGTCAGAACAGACAATGTAAAAATCAAAGCTGCGGCCGCAATTGTCGGCGAAAAGGAGGGGCAAGGGCCGCTCGCACAATACTTTGACATTGTCCTTCCGAATAACGAATGGAACGAAAAAACGTGGGAAAAAACAGAGAGCAAGATGCAGCGCGAAGCAATACGGCTGGCAATTCAGAAGGCAAAGCTTTCGCTCGGCGATATGGACAGAATTTTCTCGGGTGACTTGCTCAATCAGTGCATAGGTGCGGGGTTCGGCCTGCGTGAACTTGAAATTCCGTTCTATGGAATTTACGGCGCGTGCTCTACGATGATTGAGGGAATCTCCCTCGCTTCGATGTTGATTGACGGCGGCTTCGCACAGCGTGCGGCGGCGGCAACATCAAGCCATTTCTGTACAGCCGAACGTCAATACAGAACTCCGCTTGAATACGGAGGTCAGCGGACGCCGACGGCGCAGTGGACGGTCACCGGTGCGGGCGCGCTGATACTTTCAAAAAGCGGCGGCGCGCCGTATGTTACGCACTTTACCGCGGGGAAGATAGTTGACCTTG
>CAJKNM010000118.1 GCA_905201285.1 uncultured Eubacteriales bacterium
TTGATCAGCTTCCGAAGGAAATGATTGAGTCTGTAACCGTCGATGGTGAAATTTATGCCGTTCCGACCTATAAAGAGATAGCTAGTCAGTCGGGTTGGATTTACAGAAAGGACATAGCGGAAAAGTATAATATCGATATGTCAAAGTATAAAACGCTTGAAGATTTTAAGCCTGTTGCCGAAATGCTTAAGAAAAACGAGCCGAGTATTGACTATCCTGTTGACTGGGATAAAAGCTATTACTGCTTATACGATATGTATAATGATCCTCAGCTTGTTTGCCCGCTTGAAAACTTAAGAACCTTAGGAATAGATGATGCGGCACAGGGCGGCGACCCCACAAAGATTATTTTAAGCAAGGACAGTAAGACAAACAACGGCAAGCGTATGTACGAGGCACAAAGAGATTATTATAAGTCGGGTCTTGTAAAGGGTGATGTTGCAACGGCAAGCGATCTTCAGGCGAGATTTAATTCGGGTAAGACTTTTGCTTATTATGCGGGGTTAAAGCCCGGAAAGGCAGCGGAGATACAGGTACAGTGCAAGTATCCGGTTGCACAGGCAGAAACAACGGATATATATATGGATTCGCTTCCAGGACTCGGCTCGCTTCAGGTTATTTCAACAACGTCAAAGAATCCGGAAAGAACGGCAAGATTCTTAAATCTCTTAAATACCGATCCGGTTGTTAAGAACCTTGTGGTTTACGGCGTTGAGGGCAAGCATTATAAAAAGGTAAACAGCAATACGGTTGAGATTATAGCTGACTCGGGCTACAGTATGGCGAATAATACTTGGGCACTCGGAAATGTGTTCATAGATTACCTTAAATCAACAGATGATCCCGAAAAGCTTACAAAGCTCAAAGAGTTTAACGAAAAGGGTAAAGTAAGAGCGGGAACGGGCTTTGTGTTTGATTCTTCATCCGTTTCGCATTTGATACCTCAGATTACCGATGCGATGAAGCCTTACGGAAATATCGGCGCATACGGCTCTGTTGACATCGACTATGACGCAGAAATGGAAAAATATTATGCGGCTCTTGAAAAAACACCGATAAAGCAGATTCAGGAAGAAATGCAGAAGCAATATGACGAGTTTCTGAAAAGCCATAAATAATATAAGTAGGAGTGAACAACATTGAAAACAGCAATCAAAGCAAACGCTGAAAAAAGAAGCTTTGCGGAAACCGTAAAAAAACGAAGTGCATTGTATATCATGCTTATTCCGGGCATTTTGTATCTTATTCTGTTTAATTATCTTCCTATGTTCGGAATGATTCTGTCGTTTAAAAAGATAAACTTCAGAGACGGCATACTTGGTTCGGCGTGGTGCGGACTTGATAATTTCAGGTATGCATTATCTTCGCCGTCTCTTATAACCGCTCTTAAGAATACGATTTTGTATAATATTGTGATTTTGTTTGTAGGTCTGGCATTGTCTATACTTCTTGCCATTATGCTTGATCTGCTTTGGGGAAAACTTAGTAAAAAGGTGTATCAGACCATAATGATAATGCCGCACTTTTTGTCGTGGGTTATAGCTAGCTATCTTGTTTTCGGCTTCCTCAGTATAGAAACCGGTGTTATAAATAATTCGATTTTACCGATTCTCGGGATGGACAAGATTAATTGGTATATGGAAGCGAAGTATTGGCCGGCAATTTTAATTATCGTTTACTTCTGGAAGGAATGGGGTTACAGCTCGATATTATACACATCGGCGCTTGCCGGTGTGGATGTACAGCTTTATGAGGCGGCGGATATAGACGGCGCCTCAATACCCCAAAAGCTCTGGAATATAACACTTCCGTCTATTAAGCCTATCATATCGATGATGCTTATATTAAAGGTTGGTGGAATATTAACAACGGATATGGGTCTGTTTTATCAGATTCCGCTTAATACGCCTCAGCTTTATAACACCACAAATGTTATATCAACATATACATATAATCTTATGACGGGTTCGGGCGCAAACACCCTTGGTATGGCGGCTGCAACTTCAATGCTTAACTCGCTTGTTGGGTTTGTGCTTATAGTTATATCAAACGGAATAGTTAAAAAGCTCGACACAGACGGCGGAGTATTTTAGAGGAGGGATGCACAAATGAGAGTTAAAAGTAAACCGATAAATATTGTTCTTCACATATTTTTCATAATTTTCTGCGTACTGTGCATTATACCTGTGCTGATGGCGCTAAGCGCTTCGTTCAGCTCCGAGGCATCACTTGTTTCGCACGGCTACAGTATTCTGCCGAAGGAAATTTCGCTTGACGGTTATAAGTACGTTTTCAGCGCCGGACAGTCGATAATTTCCGCATACGCGATAACTATAATAACCGTTGCGGCGGGTGTGCTTTGCGGCGTGCTTGCCACGGCAATGTATGCATATGTTATATCCAGAAAGGATTTTGAGCACGGAAAGGTATTTTTTATATTTGTGTTCTTTACACAGCTATTTAGCGGCGGTATGGTTGCATCATATATAATAAACACTCAGGCGCTTCACTTGACAAATACACCGATTGTGCTTATTGTGACGGGTATATTTTCTTCTTGGAATGTTTTGGTGCTTAAGTCGTTTTTCGCTACATCTGTTCCGTTCTCTATCATAGAAGCGGGAACGATAGACGGCGCAAATGAATATAAAATATTTTTTCAATTGGTAATGCCTATTTCACTTCCGGGTATAGCGACAATTGCGCTTTTTATAACACTTGATAAATGGAACGATTGGATGACGCCTATGCTTTATATAACGGATAAAAGGTTATATACTTTGTCATTCCTTCTTCAGTCTATGCTGAAAAACATTCAGCAGATGCTTGAAGACGCACAGAACTCCGGGGCGACATATAATATGGAAAAAATTCCGTCAGAGGCTGCGAGAATGGCGCTTTGTATGGTGGCTCTCGGACCTATACTTGTTATATATCCGTTCTTCCAGAAGTATTTTATACAGGGTATGACTGTAGGAAGCGTTAAAGAATAATTAAAAATAAAATATATAGAAACAAAAAAGGAGAGAAATAGAATGAAGTTAAAAAGATTTTTATCATTGCTTGCATCAGCGGCAATAATGGCAACAACCGTAACCACTGTGACAGTTCCTGCAGCGGC
>CAJKNM010000119.1 GCA_905201285.1 uncultured Eubacteriales bacterium
GATAATATAAATGCGGGTCTTTTTACCTATCCGGTGCTTATGGCGGCAGATATTCTGCTTTATCAGGCTGATTTGGTTCCGGTCGGACATGACCAGAAGCAGCATCTTGAAATCACAAGGGATATAGCGAAGCGCTTTAATAATGCGTACAGTGAAACATTTAAGATTCCCGAGCCGTATATTCCTAAGGTTGGTGCAAGAATTATGAGCCTTCAGGACCCAACATCAAAGATGTCAAAGTCCGACCCTAACGAAAACGGATACATTCTCCTGCTGGATACTCCCGATGCCATCGTTCGTAAGATTAAGCGTGCGGTAACCGACTCGGGTTCTGAGGTTCGCCGTGGTGAGGGCAAGGAAGGTGTGGAAAATCTTATGAGTATCTTCAGCGCCGTTACCGGTAAGACTATGGATGAAATTGAAGCCGAGTTCGACGGTAAGGGATATGGTGACTTTAAGTCGGCTGTTGCTGAGGCCGTTGTGGAAGAACTCAGACCCATACAGGAAAAGTATAACGAGCTTATGTCAAACAAGGATTACCTTCAGCAGGTATACAGACAAGGCGCGGAAATTGCAAATCGTGTTGCAATGAAAACTGTTTCAAAGGTTTACAGAAAGGTTGGATTTATTCAGCCATAAAATCGTGTTTACGGAGGATAAATTATGATTTTCAATAATAATATTTATATTATCCTTGCGTTGGCTGTTGCGTTTCTTATTTCGTTTGCAGCCACACCAATGGTAATTTCCCTGGCACATAAAATAGGCGCCATAGATGTGCCGAAGGACGCGCGCCGTGTTCACAAAAAGCCTACACCGCTTATAGGCGGTTTGGCTATCTTTCTCGGTTTTATAGTAAGCGTAATATGCTTCGCAGTAATCGACAAAGAAACAGCGGGAATCCTCATCGGCTGTGTTATCATCGTTACTGTCGGAATGATTGATGATATTACCGATATGAAGGCGATAGTTAAACTCTTGTGTCAGATAGTCGCCGCCGCGGTGGTGGTATACTCGGGTGTGAGAATTGAGCATTTCGCCAACCCGTTTGCACGCTTTGGCCTGGGAGACCCATATATTGTCTTAAACTTTTGGGTCTCTGTTGCTGTTACTATTTTTTGGATAACAGGTATCTGCAATGCAGTAAATCTCATCGACGGACTTGACGGACTTGCTGTCGGAGTTTCATCTATCGCTTCGATTTGTATGCTTGCGATGACGCTTATTACACAAAACCTAAATGTCGCTATAGTTACCGCGGCTGTTGCCGGGGCGGGCTTTGGCTTTCTCCCGTATAATTTCAATCCAGCGAAGATATTTATGGGCGATACAGGCGCCTTGTTTTTAGGTTTTATTTTGGCTTGCATATCCGTACAAGGCTTTTTAAAGCTTTCGGCGGTTATATCGTTTGCAATCCCGATTCTGGTTCTCGGCTTGCCGATATTCGATACGCTGTTCGCAATCATTCGCCGCGTTTTAACAGGCCGCTCGCCTATGTCTCCGGACAGAGGCCACCTTCACCACAGACTTCTTGATATGGGATTTTCACAAAAGCAGACTGTTGCGATTCTCTACACCTTGACCGCGGTTTTGTGCCTTACGGCCGTTGTTATTTCGACAAGAGGATATAGAAGGGGAATCTTTTTAATAGCGGCGGTTATGCTGATTATTCTTGTATCACTTAAGCTTATGGATGAACTTCAAAACCCTGATAAAAACACTGATGCCTATAAGAATATTGAAAGTCAGACAAAAGATGAAAAAAATGATGATTCAGCTGAAAGGAAGGTTGATATAAATGAAAAAGATTAAGGTTATGACCATATTCGGAACCCGTCCCGAAGCAATTAAAATGGCTCCGCTGGTTAAAGAGCTTGAAAAAAATTCGGATAAAATCGAGTCTGTTGTTTGCGTTACCGCACAGCATCGTCAGATGCTTGACCAGGTTCTTGAAATATTCGATATTAAGCCTGATTATGATTTAAACATAATGAAAGCAAGGCAGACGCTTGTTGAGATTGTTACCCGGTCGCTTGAAGGTCTTGATGAGGTAATGAAAGAGGCACAGCCGGATATTGTTCTTGTTCACGGAGACACTTCGACCACATTTGTCGGTTCTCTTGCAGCTTTTTATAATAAAATCAGTGTCGGTCATGTTGAGGCGGGCCTTCGTACTTATAACAAATACTTCCCGTATCCCGAGGAAGTCAACAGAAGAATAACAGGAGTGATTGCTGATATGCACTTTGCCCCTACTCAGAGAAATTATGACAATCTCGCATCTGAAAAGGTTGACCCGAGTACGATTTATATTACGGGAAATACAGTTGTTGATGCGCTTCAGACAACTGTTCATGATAACTATGAGTTTAAGGATGAGACGCTTAAGAACATCGACTGGAATAGTAAACGGGTAATAATAATGACTGCTCATCGAAGAGAAAACTTAGGTAAGCCTCTTGAAAATATTTGCTCAGCGGTAAGGGATATTGTTTTAAAGCATGAGGATGTTGAGGTTGTTTACCCCGTCCATCTTAATCCGAGTGTCAGAGAGGTTGCTTTCAAAATCCTCGGCGACTTAGACAGGGTTAAGCTGATTGAACCGGTGAATGCCGATGAGCTTCACAATGCTATAAAACGCGGTTATCTTGTTCTTACTGATTCGGGCGGCTTGCAGGAGGAGGCTCCGTCACTCGGAAAGCCTGTTCTCGTTTTGAGAAATGAAACCGAGAGGCCCGAAGCGATTGATGCCGGAACGGTGAAAATTGCCGGTGTTGATAAAGAAAATATTTTCAGTATGACAGAGGAACTTTTAAATGACAAGGACGCATACGATAAAATGGCAAAGGCAGTAAACCCATACGGTGACGGTCATGCTTCCGAGCGAATAGTTAAGGCTATTATCGATAAATTTGAAGAGAAATAACGCCTTGTTATTATGGGGTTGCCGCGGTCCTGTTCCGTGGCGACCTCTTTTATTAATTTAAAATCCTAATATATAAGGACTTGAGAAAATGAATGATATTGTCAAAAAAAACTATCTTTTCAGCAATCGTGATTTGGTTAAGCTGATAGTTCCGATTATAATAGAACAATTT
>CAJKNM010000120.1 GCA_905201285.1 uncultured Eubacteriales bacterium
AAGCCTTGACGGCGGCGGCTCTACCTCAATGGGCATCGCGCCGGTGGACAGCTATAATTTTAATATAGTGAACTCGCCGTCTGACGGAGGGTTGAGAAGCTGTGCAAACTTCCTGTTTCTTCTCAAGCCGTTCTCTAACGGAATTCCATACGAATTGACGTTCAGCAATGACGGAATTTATATGCTGTCGGGTTCGTCTGTTTCAATGGCAGTATCACAGGCTCTTGATTCGTCATATTCATACACGGATGTTCCGTCCGGAATTAAATATATTGTTTCATACGATGCCGAGACGCCCGACGGCTCGGGTATGGGCTCATATATAGATGAAAACGGATACCTTACCGTGCACGGGAATGGAACGGTATATGTTTCAGCATCGTCAGACGAAGCGTCAGGGGAAGCCTCGGCGGTTTCGGTTACTACCCCGAACTCGATTCAGCTCTACAGCACCGACAATGGCTATGACATAAATACGCTTGACCTCGAACCTAATTCAACCATAAACCTCAGTGCAAGAAGCTATTGGGGAGGAAGGGAACTTGTTTCCGAAAACGATTGTTATAAATGGACGGTTATAAGCGACAATGCCCCTGTCGGAAGCGTTGACTCAAACGGCGTCTTTCGGGCCTCTGACATAGACGGCGCAACGGGAAAGCTCGCCGTAAGCGCAGGCATCTGTTCGGTTGAGATTCCCGTAACAATAAAGGGCGGAGCTTCTTCATCCGAGAATGTAAGCTATCCGACAATCGAAGGCGGTGTTTCGGGCGAAACATTGACCGCGACCGTTAAGTATAACGGTCTTAAAAAGGAAAATATTCGGGTCACTGCGGATAACGCAGATGTTGATTTTGACTTTAATCAGGATGCCCAAAAGCTTGCGTGCAGCCTTCCCGACGGCTATCATCGAGTAGCAATATTTGTCACAGCGGACACCGGAATCTCGTCAATGAAGTTCTTTGATTTGGGCGATATTAAGACAATAGATAATGCTTTTTCCGATACCTCATCGCATTGGGCAAAGAATTATATATCATATCTTGCACAGCAGGGAGTAGTTAAAGGAAACCTTGAGGATGATGACACAATCCGTTTTAATCCCGACAATAATATGACAAGGGTTGAATTCGCAATTATGATGTGTAACTATCTCGGAGCAAACCCGGAAGATTACGCCGATTTTGAGCTTCCGTTTATCGACAGGGACGAAATTCCGTGGTGGGCTGAAAATCAGGTTAAAGCGGTGTATAAGCTCGGAATAATGCAAGGCCAGCTCGGTCAATACGGCGTATCATTTAGTCCGCTTTCAAACATTAACCGTATGGAATTTGCCATTTCGCTGAATCGTATGCTTCCGAGTGGCTTGGATTCAAAACCCGTAACCGCGGCGGACGCAAATGATATTCCGTTCTGGGCAGAGAAGAGTATGCGTACCGTCTGCACACAGGGAATAATGAGCGGTTATCCCGACGGAACACTCAGGCCGCTCAGAAGCGTAACGCGTGCCGAAGCTGTAAAAATGTTATTTAACGTCTTTGGCATATAGCCTTAAATGTTTGCCAATGGCAGCTTTGATTTTGTTTGGCTAAACCGAGTTGTTTGTGTTATTCATAGCGAGAGGCTCATTTGGTTATGATTGTCAATCTTAACTAAATGAGCCGGAATGTAACTCGTGTATTTTAAATCCGTAATGAAATTTTGTGATTATTATAAAAAGTAATTGACAAAACCAATATAAATATGATAGAATACTATATATTCGATTGGTTGTGAGTACGGATGAATTGACAGATTGGTCTGCTTTTATCTCAATCACCATGGTGAATTTATTGTTGATTACGGTTTTTGCCGTTTTCATAGATGAGGGTTAAGCGATATGCCCCTCCTCGGGTTACCTCTGCCGTGTAAAAATTAAGAGGCAAAATTCAATATGCGCCTGTGGCGGAATTGGCAGACGCGCCAGACTTAGGATCTGGTGTCCTCGACGTGAAGGTTCAAGTCCTTTCAGGCGCACCACCTTCAAAACACTTATAGGATTTTTCTATAAGTGTTTTGCTGTTTAACGATACATTGTTATGCTCCGACGCTTAAAACTTCATTATCCACAATCATATATTTCTTGAGTAACGGTTCTTTCTTCTTGCTGATAAACGGTGACTTTAATCTTAAATCAAGATTTAAGCCTTCGTCCGTTTCCTCAATGACGATTTTGTCGAACATCAGATGTAAGTTTGCATTGCTGACTATGGTTCGCTCCGCTCGGTTACCGCTTTGCCGGAGGTTGTTCCTCCGAAGAAAAAAACTGTAACCGGAGCCTGCGGCTCTGTTTTTGGGTTTATCCCTTGAAGGGAATAGTCCTTGTAAAATACCCATATTACATCAACTCCTCGTATAATGGGGACATGAAAAAAGCACCTGCTCTTAAAACAGATGCTTAAGTCTTTAATTGTACACAATTTTATATATCATCATTACAAAAATACGCAATTTTTGCGTATTTGCAGTATGCTGAAAAATTTTTCAGTTTGAAATTCTTATAAAGTCTCGCTTATATGAGATTTATATAGTCTCGCCTGCCATAAATAACACGCATAATATAAATCGCATTTGCTTTATCGTCTACCCTATAAAAAACAATGTAGTTTTTTACGGTTATTTTCCTGTATCCGCTGTCGTGCAGACGCTTATCACTGCATAGCGGAAAAGCATGAGGGTTAAATGATATCGTTTCAAAGCCGGATTCAATTTCTGACAGAAGATTCCTTGCGGCAACCGGGTTCTTCAGTTTATTTACAATATATGATACTATTTCATCAATATCATTATTGGCATCTTGAGTAATTAACAGCTTATAGGTCATATTTTTCTCTTATACCTTTTACGGATTTGATAGCATCGGTAACATTGCCGTTTGCAACCGATTCTTCAGCTTTTGCAAGCTTATCGTAAACAGAACTCATATAAATCGTTTTCTCATAAGCTT
>CAJKNM010000121.1 GCA_905201285.1 uncultured Eubacteriales bacterium
CTCGCCAAAGTATATTCCATCCATTGCTTCTGCTTCGGTTATAACACCGTCGTCACACGCATTTTCAGACTTTAAAACATATAAGGTGTCATAGCCGCTGTTTTGAGGCTCTGTCTTAATCTGAACATTTATAATTCTGCCGCCGGCAGGATTTGCGTTCTCGGTTATGTCAAATACTGCCGCCGAACCCTTTTCAGCCGCAAAAGCGGCCGAAAAAAGGCACGAAACCGAAACAACGGCAGAAATCAATAATAGCTTTATATTTATCTTCATCCCGATTATCTGCTCCTTTCGAGTCAATTTTACAGCACATATATGCCGTATATCAATTCAAAAACAAAATACTTTTATTTATCTTTATAATTATCCGTATATACATTTATCTTACCGATAATAAGTTTCTCGTTCTTTGCTTTAATTCGTATATACTTAGCTCTTTTTCCCGTCATATCTATTTCTTCATTTTCGCTCTTGTTAATTCCGTCTCTAACCTCTGTCCAATTTTCACCGTCTTCCGAAATCTCAATCACGTTTGAAAACCGTTTTAAATATCCGTCTCCCCAACCGACAATAAGCTTTTTAAGATTGACACTTTTACCAAGTTCAACAGTTAAATACTCGCTCGGTAACAGTTCTGTCTCCCCGTTACTGTTAGAATCAACCAGCTGCGGAAGCTCATTTCCGTCGGAATCCTTACAGGATATTATTTCGGTTGCTCTCTCATACTCATTGATAAATGTTGGCATATCTGTGTTTGTTGTCTGACCAAAGTCTAACGAATTTATATATTTTGCCTTAGCCTCCGGAACATATTTATTCTCACATTCAAGCTTAATTTTTCCATCTGAAACTACTGCATTGATTATATTTTTTTCCTCGTCAGTTGTCAGGTTCATACTGATTGTCTCGGATATTCCGTTTGCCGTAACAGTCACGTCGTATCTTCCGCGGTGCCCGCGAATCACAGCACTTCCGTCTTTATCCGTTTTAACGGTTTCATCCGTCCACCATTCACCTTTAACAAGCTCCTTCCACGCTTTAAGTCCGGGAAGCTCTTTATCATCAATTCCGTAAAGGAACTCAAGTCTTGAACTTGTACTGTAAATGTAAAACGGAGTCCATACGACAAATGTGTTTATTTTTGGGTGAGCATAGCAGGCAATCAAAATATCTCTTACATATGGATAAAGATACGATTCTTTCAGACCCACATCAAACTCTGTTATAGATACCGAGTCAACATATTGGGTTAAGAGCTCCGCTTCCTCATAAAAAAGATAAGGATAATTAGCCGATGCCTGATGCGCCTGCAATCCGGCTGCATCAATCGGTGTAGCGATTGATTTAAGATACTTTATCAGTTCCAGGAACGAATCAAAATATCCCTTACCCGTAGAATATCCTCCAACCCCGCATTCATTTAACACAAGCTTTGCATTCGGGTTAAGCTTCCTCGCCAGTTCAAAATAGCGTTTAATTTCGCCGTAACCCATATATTGAAGAAGATAGTGTCTCGGAGACACCTCATTCAACACATCTATTTCCGCAGGATAGTTGTTAGAGAAAGACCCCATCAGATTAATCTGATCTTCGTAAATTTTTCTGTAAGTTTCTTTATCCATAAAATCAACATTCCAGTCTTCGCGGTCTCTGTATCTCGCCATATGAAGTCTCGCTGTGCTTTGAGGGTCAAGTCCATCCCAAACATAACAATGCAAGCGGTATTGAAGATCATTATCTATAAGATAATTTATCTCGCGCTCAAGCGCTTGATTATCAAAACTTCCAGCCTTGTTTAACGGAACCGTTACCATATTGAAGCCAAGGTCTTTCAGCATCTTTTGATGTTTTGTTGCTCTGTCACTTAACATATATTCGTTCTGACCGGTTCTCGTATACTCCTCATAACCGGTTGACACCCCCCAATTCATTTCAGAGCGCGTCATAGCGGCGTGCACCTCTGCATTTTCTATGGGGTTACCTTTATCATCGACCACATTAATCGTCATATTGTTTTTTCGGTTTTTCTCTATGCTTTTTAACGCTTCCTTACGCCATATAGCGTCATCTTCTATCCCCTCATAATTCGGCGTTTCCTCCGGAATCTCAAAGTCAGCGGGAACGGTATAATATTCAACATTTACATCCGCAATCTGAAATTCCTGAAGAGCAAACCCAAAACGGAAGTTAAGCGAATGCTTACCTGCCTCTGCCTCAACCGATGTGCCTTGCTTTGCCACAATATAATACTTCTGCCACTCATTTGTCAAATCCACCTGTTGAGTTACCACATTATGATAATCGGGCGCTGCGGTCTGGTCACAAACAGCCACCTTTGCCGTTGCCGCATCTGTTCGCGCCCACAAGCTTTTGCCCCAAAAGGTTACCAAAACAAGCTCATCGGATTTTCTTCCATAGTTTGAAATATTAACGATTATTTGCTTTTCCCACCAGTTGTCAGGTGCTTTCGTTAATGTTACATCAAGAGCTTTATCAAAATGCATACCCTCAACATCAACAAGCTTTAATGTTTCATAATCGGGATATTGGTTCATATTAACCTTTTCGATATAATCATTTACCCCTTCAAACGCAACATTTTTCTTGTCATCATACGGTTTTAGCATTTCCTCAAGCTTTTCACCGAAGCCTTCTGTCTTTACCTGCTCTTTTTCCGATATTGTTATATGCGACAGGTCAGACCTGTCTACTATAAGATTAAAACAATATGCCACCGTGTCAAGCGGCATCATTATCTTGTTTCCGTCTCTGTAAAACGGTTCTGTCAGCTCTATCGGTACGCGATGAACTTTCATAGACTTTTCGCCCATTTTTACAACCATATTATCGCCGCGGTATGAGGCGTTAAGAGTCTCTGATACACCGAGATATTCATACGTTATTCCTATCGCATCAAATACCCCTT
>CAJKNM010000122.1 GCA_905201285.1 uncultured Eubacteriales bacterium
TTCCAGTCACGGGCAATTTCGATATTCGAATTTATGGTCTCCTTTGAATAATTTACTATAACGGCGTACCGTGAATTTTTGTCTAAGATATGCTCTGTTACGCATAACATCTGCGCCGAGATTTTAAGAACTCTCTTGTTGCTATTCTCGGATTTAAGGCTTGTGTACCATTTTGAAAACTTTTGAGACTCTTCCCGATTAAACACATCATTTTGATTAATCAGGCATTTTTCTATCGGAATTGTGCTTGCAAAAATATACCCCTTTCCGTACTTATTCTTCACAAACACAGGCCTTCCGTCCTCTGAGCTTGCTATAACCTCTGCCGAGCATTTTTCCGCCACATATTTAAAATCAGGTTTAAGTGTAAGCCTCTCTCCGTCAATAACTATTGTTTCAGGCTCATTTATGCCCTCACGATAAGCAATATCAAGTCCCGAAAGTCTGTCGAACCATCTGAACTGCGCACTTCCCACAGACAGATATAATGTTGCTCCGTTCTTAACCCTTTCAAGCAACTCAACAAGCCTATACCGCGTTATCGCGCGGGTAGTATCAATCGACGGCATTATATAAATATCCGATTCGGGCAAAGGCAAATCCGCATACGCAAAGCCAAGGTTAATATCCGCCTGCTTTGCAAGGCTGTAGGTTGAGCGCAAAACGCCCATATAATTTTCCTCCGTCACCTTCGGAATAATACAAACCGCATCAGTTATCGCGGGCGGAAGTTTATCAAACGGCAATTTCTCTGTAAATTCTCTGAACTTAATATTTTCATTTACAATCGGTTTTGCCTCACCGTCATTTTTAAAGAAGCCGTATTCGCTTCCGATATTGTTAAAGTCATACGGGGCATACTCTATATTATCCTGATCAAATGCGCACCACCACATAACGCCGAGGCAATTGTTTGCCCAGGATGAATATAAAAGCGCACGATAAAACATCGCCTCTGTTTCTCTGCTGCACGTTGTATAGCCGATTGAACCTACCTCCTGTATAAATGTCGGGGTCTTTGATATATCCCCGTACAATCTGCACTTAAACGCTCCTTCAAGTATAGGACGCATAGAGACAAGCGGGTCTTTAAAGTCCGCAAAGAACGTATACGGATGCGTTGTGTTAATATCAACGGCTTCCCCTAATTCAAGCGCATTAAACGCCCCGTCTGCAACGGGCATAACATCGTAGCCCGATATAACGGGATGTTCAGAGTCGGAAAGTTTTATTGTGTCGGCTATGACCGACTGCCACACATATGACACATCATTATTGTCAAAACCGCCCGCCGGTGTAAAGCCGCAGCACTCATTGCCCAAATCCCAGCCCGCTATTGCATCAAACTTTTTCATTCTGCTTACAAAGTATCTTATAAATCTTATTTCCCACTTAACCAATGTAGGGTCACTTATCGGATTTCTTCCCGAAAATGCAGGCGGGGCGTAATATCTTCCACTCATATGCCCGGTCAGCAAGCCGACAATAAGCTTTAAATTATACTTTTCCGCCTTTTTACACATAATTTCAAACTTTTCGCAAGCGGCTTCGTCAACTCCCGCACGTCCCGCTTCCGTATCCGGAAGGGGCTGTTCGCCCAAGCGATACTCGATTACTCCGAAGTTATCACGTATCGCATTAAGCGGCTGAAAAACCGACCATATCGGAAAAACGCGAAGTATTGTTATCCCCGCCTCCGAAAGCTTCTTAAAATCCGAATCTATTATATCTTCATCAAAGCTTTCCCACATATTAATTGCACTTTTTGATTCCCAATAATTTATGCCTGTAAACAACTTGCCTTCATCAAAAAAGCTTTTCATTGCTATTCCACCCCATTTGTTAATTTTATCTGATTAGCAGCATATAACCGCTTCTGTGCCGCCCTCCGCAACAATTTTATCGTCACTGTTAAAAAATAATCTGTCGCCTTTTTTTACTTCTGTTCCGTTAATTTTTCCGTTTCCTTGTGTAACAATAATCACTCCGTTTTTGCGCGGCGGAACAAAACTTCCCCCGTCTTTTATTAAACAGATGCTGAACTTATCGGTCTCATTCCTGCCTATTACCTCAAACACATTTTTGCTTATTTCCCTCGGTGAATATATGTATTTTTCTTTAATATCCTCAAGGCTTTCTCCGCGATAGTTAAACATCCTGAGCATATTATCAAAGCCTATTCCGCCGTGAAGTTTTATGTCGGGTATCTCCTTGCCCGACGGAGTTCTTTTCTCAACAACTCCCATCAAATCAGACGGCTCCTGAACCTCTATCATAAAGCAGCCTTCGCCGATTGCGTGAGGAATTCCGCCCTCAACCAAAATACAATCTCCGTTTTTGACCGAAATCCTGTTAAGCATCGAAAGCATTAAATCTATATTTTGATTTTTCACAGCGGCAATCCATTCGTCTTTGCTTATTCCTTCTTTAAACCCCAGATACACATACGCGTCTTCGGCACAGTCTAAGAAATACCAACACTCTGTTTTCCCGAATTTTGAATTAAAATATTTCTTTGCGAAATCCACGGTCGGATGAACCTGTATAACAAGCCTCTCATCCGAATCCAAAAGCTTTACAAGGCACGTCATCTCGCCGTTTACCAGCTCTTTTACGGATATTCCTTCACCTGTCTTTCCTTCCCCCTCGTCTATATCTTCACGTCCGGGATTGAATGCTTTTACCGTTGACGCCGTCCAGTCCTCAGGATAGAATCCGTTCTCGGGATTCCTCTTTCCGAAAAACTCGTCTATATGCCTGCCGCCGATATATGTTCTGTAAACCCTGTTTTCTTTTAATTTATACAACATAAATTTCACTTCCTCACAATGGCAAAGTTAAATCATTGATTT
>CAJKNM010000123.1 GCA_905201285.1 uncultured Eubacteriales bacterium
GCAACCGCCCTTACCGCCTCGTCCTGGCCGATAAGGCGCTTGTGAAGCCTCTCCTCAAGATTAACAAGACGCTGTGTTTCATACTCGCTGATGTGTTTAACCGGAATCTTCGTCCAAAGCTCGATTACAGAAGCAATATCCTCAGCCGTCAGGTCAACCGCTATTCCCTCTTTTTCTATTTCTTCAATTCGGTTTTCAACCCTCAGCCTGCGGCTTTTAAGCTCAGCCGAACGCTCATACAGATTACATTCCGTGCTTTTCAGTTCGCTCAGTCTTTCATAATTCTGGTCATCGCCGCTCTCGGAATGTTTTTCAATCTGCTCTCTGACATTATTTAATTCATCGCCGACAGAGTCTGATTCGGTATTAATTGTCTGAATCTCATTCTTTAGCTTTTCAAGTTCAATCAGCTTGCTGTTTTCAAGGTTAGCTCTTGAAGCCGCCTCGTCAATAACATCTATCGCCTTATCCGGCAGGAATCTGTCGCTGATATAGCGCTCAGAAAGCACAGCCGCAATACGAATAAGCTCATCCGAAATTCTGACCTTGTGATAGTCCTCATAATATGATTTTATACCCTTTAAAATCTCAATAGTCTCGTCCACTGTAGGTTCCTCGACCATAACAGTCTGAAACCTGCGCTCAAGCGCAGCGTCTTTTTCAATATGCTTGCGATATTCTTCGAGTGTGGTCGCGCCGATAACCTGAATTTCTCCTCTCGAAAGCGCAGGCTTTAAAATATTCCCTGCGCTCATACCTCCCTCAGCATCTCCCGCGGAAGAAATCGTATGAATCTCATCTATGACAAGAATTATATTGCCTGCCCGCTTAACTTCTTCTATAATGTTGCGAAGGCGCGATTCAAACTGACCGCGGAATTGTGTTCCCGCGACAACGGCGGTCATATCAAGCATATAAATCTCATATTTCAAAAGCTTAGCCGGGACATCGCCGTTTACTATTTTAAGCGCAAGCCCCTCTGCTATCGCGGTTTTACCCACGCCCGGCTCTCCGATAAGACAAGGGTTATTCTTTGTCCTTCTGTTCAGAATCTGGGCGGTTCTGTCAAGTTCACGCTCTCTGCCTATAACCGCGTCAATTTCGCCGTTTCTTGCCTTTTCGGTAAGATTAACCCCAAAATGTTCAAGATTTTTAAGTTTTTTGTCCTTGCGGTCTTTTCTTTTTGATTTTGAATCCTTTCGTGTTTCCTGTTCGGATTCTTTGTTATTTTCGTTATTCTTTCCGAAGAGCCTGTTCATAAATTCAAGCGGATTTTTCTGCATACTTCGGCTCATTGACTCATCATCTTGTTTATCCTCATCGTTATCTGAATCCGGCTCATCAAGATTATTGCCCATTTCCTCCATCATTGCCGCCATTTCACGGTTTAAACCGTCCATTTCCTCGGCATTTATACCCATACCCTTCATAATATCATTAACCGGACCTAAATTGAGTTCCTGTGCGCATGACAGGCAATAGCCCTCATTCTTGGTACTGCCGTCCGGGTCGATTCTTGTAACATATACAACAGCAAGATTCTTCTTGCATTTACAGCATAACATTTCACTCATATCTGTCACACCTTTCAACTGAGTTAAAATGTATTATAACATATTAGTATGAATATTTCAAGTCCAAATTGAAAACGGTTACCGTTCCGTTCAAGCAAACGTATAAAATATTATACACGGAACAGTTTAGAGCTGTTCTCAAGCGTGTCGACGAACTCTGATAAACGAAAAATTTCATTTTTAATAAAGCGCCGTACCCTGATTCCGCCATGCCCACCGGGCGGCAAAGGAATGAAATTTTTCGCGTTTTTACAATACTTTCAGCAAGATATTGCTACATTGCCGCAACGGGCGCGGCGGCGGATTTATGGGCGAATGGCAATTAATTCAAAGCAATATCTTGCTGAAAATAACTTTTTCGACAGTCTGCGGAACAGTTTAGAACTGTTAATTACTTAATTTTTTTAGAATTATTTTAATTTATATCTACTACAATGAATAATGTCTTTTGATTATATGTAATATATTAAGTATAATTATCTCAAAAAGGCAATATATTATGTTTCGGGTTGTAATTCTATTGCCTATAATAATGTTAGTGAAAATTATTTTAAAGCAAGGATAATAACGATGAAAAATGATTTGAATTATCAAGATGTTGGTGTAAGAATCCAGAAATATAGATTGCTTCGCAACATGACGCAGGACGAACTGAGCGAACTTATCGGAACTGATCAAAAATATATTTCAAGGCTCGAATGTGGCTATCATAATCCGAGTTTATCCACTATTGTTGCAATCGCAAAGGCACTTCACATTTCTGTTGACAGCTTAGTCGCGGATTATAATGACAGCAGCGATGAAAGCAATCTGCATGAAATTCTAAACGAAATTCGCGGAATGAGTGCATTACAGCTTGAGATGCTCCGTGATATAATAAAAGTATTAAAAATGTCTTTAGAAAGAGAAGATGGGTTAAAAAGTTATGATATAAAAATAGATGATGAGACAATAGAAAAGATAGCAGATACTGCAAATGGTGATGTAAGAACAGCATTAAATGGATTAGAAGTTGCAGTTTTAACTACAGAGATTTCATCAGATGGATATATACATATAACAAATGAAGTTGCTAAAGAGTGTGTTCAAGAGAGAAAAGCAATTTTTGATAAAAAAGGTGATAGTCACTATGACAATATAAGTGCATTTATAAAATCAATGAGGGGGTCAGACCCAGATGCAGCTGTTTTTTATTTAGCAAGAGCATTAAATGGAGGCGAAGACCCTGTATTTCTTGCTAGGAGAATTGTTATTGCAG
>CAJKNM010000124.1 GCA_905201285.1 uncultured Eubacteriales bacterium
GAATTCTTCTATAGAGGATAAACAAGAAATATTTGAATTTTTATATTTATCTGGATATAAGAACTCATTAATAAAGAATAATAAAATATTATTTATATATTGACAATTGTCTATATATAGAGTATAATGTACATAAGCCTTTATGCTCTGCATATAGAGCATAAAGGCAAAAATCCGCTCGGACAGTTTAACGAAAAATTGGTATTGACAAGCTTTTGAAACAGCGGTATAATGATATGGTCACATACTTACAATAGAATAGGAATAGCATGCAAGGGGCATATTAAAATAGGTAAAAACGTATTACCCCACGTTTTTGCCTATGCCCTTGTGCCTGTGCAAATTATTGTAAGTGTGTGACAACCTTAACAATTCGGGGATAATGCGTTTTTCGGTGTGTTAGCCTTCGGGTTGGCACACTTTTTTGATTTACGGAGGTTTTTATATGAAGATTAATAAAAGAAACGCACTATTCCTAATAATATGTTTGATTCTGTCATTAGTATTTTGTTCGTGTGAGGTTAATAATAAAAGTACAGGTGATAAATTCGAGCAAGAAAGAAATAAGTCTGAGTGATGCGAAGGCAATGGGATTGAGACCATGCAAGCGCTGTGAACCGCCAAGATAATCTAAAAAGGTTCGGCTTAGGGCGTATACCCTAAACCGAACCTTTTAACTTATACCAATTCGCAGACGCTGTCGGCAAAGCCGGCGGCATCGTCTACGCTCATTCCTTCAACAAGAAGGGCACAGCCGTATGCAACCTCGGTCAGCCTTTTAAGCTTGTCCGAATCGGATTCGGCCGCCTTGAGCTTTTCGAACATAGGATGCTTTATGTTAATTTCAAGAACTCTCTGTGCTTTAACTCCACCGTTCGGCATTGCACCGAGAATTTTCTCCATTTCAAGTGAAACATCACCCTCGTTGGTGATACATACAGGGTGGTTTTTAAGCCGTGTTGTCGGTTTAACCTTTACGACTCTGTCACCCAAAATATCCTTCATGGCGGTGAATAAGTCCTTGCTTGTCTCCTCAGCAACGGCTTCTTCAGCCTTCGCTGTCTCATCTTCAAGATTCAGGTCCGCCGAAGATACGGATTTAAACTTCTTTTCTTTATATGTGTCTAAGATTTTTATTGCAAACTCGTCAACGTCCTCGGTGAGGTACAAAATTTCATAACCCTTATCCTTGACATTCTCTACCTGAGGAAGGTGGTCAATCTGCTCAACCGTTTCGCCGCTTGCATAATAAATGAATTCCTGATCGTCCTTCATTCTTTCCACATATTCAGAGAGGGTAACATTCTTCTTTTCGCTTGATGACCAGAACATAATCAAGTCAGCAAGAAAGTCTTTGTTTACTCCATAGTTATCATATACGCCGAACTTCAGCGGACGTTTAAATGCCTCATAGAACTTGTCATAGTTCTCGCGGTCATTTTTTTGCATATTCAAAAGCTCGCTCTTAATCTTCTTTTTAAGATGTGCCGCTATGGTTTTAAGCTGGCGGTCGTGCTGAAGAATTTCACGCGAAATGTTAAGCGACAGGTCAGCTGAATCAACAAGACCCCTGACAAAGCCGAAGTAATCGGGAAGGAGATCCTCGCACTTATCCATAATCATTACGCCGTTGGTATAAAGGGCAAGACCCTTTTTAAAATCCTTTGTATAATAATCGAACGGCGGACGTGACGGAATGAACAAAAGTGCGGTATAGCTGAGCGTTCCGTCCGCACTTGTGTGGATGGTTTTAAGCGGATTTTCATAGTCGAAGAATTTCTCTTTATAGAAGTTGTTATAGTCATCTTCGCTAAGTTCGGACTTGTTCTTTCGCCACAGCGGAACCATACTGTTTAAAACCTCGTCCTCGGTGTATGACTCATACTCGGGCTTTGCGTCCTTGTCTGCGTCTTTCGGCTGTTCCTTCAGCCTTTGCTTTGTTACCATCATCTTTATCGGATATTTTATATAGTCTGAATATTTTTTAACCAGGTTTCTGATGGTGAACTCTTCGAGATATTGGTCATAATTTTCATCGTCGGTATTGTCTTTAAGGGCGAGGATGATTTCCGTTCCGGCGGTCGCTTTGTCACAAGGCTCTATCTCATAACCGTCCGCGCCTTCCGAATACCACTTATACGCTTCATCACTGCCGAACTTCCTGCTCTTGACCGTCACGTTTTTAGCAACCATAAAGGCTGAATAAAAGCCTACGCCGAACTGACCGATAATATCAACGTCGTCCTTCTTCTCGTTTTCGGCTTTAAACGCGAAAGAACCGCTCTTTGCTATTGTACCTAAGTTTTCTTCAAGCTCATTTCGGCTCATTCCGATACCGCCGTCGGATATGGTGATTGTTCTTGCGTCCTTATCGGGAGTTATTCTAATGAAGAATTTCTCTCTGTCAAAGGTAATATTCTCATCCGAAAGCGACTTATAATAAAGCTTATCAAGAGCATCGCTTGCGTTTGAAATTATTTCACGCAGGAAAATCTCTTTATGTGTATAGATTGAATTTATCATCAAATCGAGCATCCTTTTAGACTCGGATTTGAACTCATATGTTGCCATTTTAAACACCTCATTTTCGTTTGTTAGCACTCTCGTTCTTTGAGTGCTAACTATATTATAACGCATATTTAAAATTTGTCAATAGAGAAACGGAAAGTTTTTGTAAGTTTATTCAAAACTTAAATGTGTCGATATACTCTGATAAACGAAAAATTTCATTTTTAATAAAACGCCGTCCCCTGATTCCGCCCTGCC
>CAJKNM010000125.1 GCA_905201285.1 uncultured Eubacteriales bacterium
ATTGAATAAAGTGCCCGGTGCCCATACAGTTGCCAAGCCCAACTGCACAGAAAAATTATTTTGGTTTTTACAATGTATTCGACATTTTGAGACCGCCGCAGGCGGTCTTTTTTTTATAATACGTTAATAATAATCAAAGCCCCGAATGACATTGCTATGCCGACAATGCACTTCCAGTTTAAACGTTCGTGGAAGAGTACGGCTGACATTATTGTAGACAATATAAGCGAGCCGCTCTGTGCAAGGGGATAGAGCTGTGCCGATGACAGGTGCTGTGCGGCAAGGGTCTTAAAGTATGAGTACAGAAACAGGCAAACCGACATAATCAGTATATAAATAAAGATTGGCTTGATGTTCGGAACAGCCTTGCTCTCGGAGCGGCCGGCAAAGAAGAAGTAGCAGGCAATAAGTATTATGGCTGAGAACAAATATGTATATAGGTTAAATACAGCTATCGAAACGTTGTCTGTCAGCTTTACAAAAAGCTTTTGCGAAAAATCCGAAAAGCCGTTTGATATTCCGCAGAGCAGAAGCAGGATAAATGAAGCGAGAGTCATCTTACTCTTAATTGAATTGTTGTAAGAACACATAATACATACCGCGACAAGCAGAACGGCTATACCGATAATGTGATTAAGCTCAATGGCTTCGCCGAAAAATATAGCACAGCCGATAAGAGGAATCAGTATTCCTAACATACAAAACACGTCAAGCATCATATAAGCACCGCGTTTAACCGATATGAGCCAGAAAACAACAAAGGCTGAATTTGCCGTTCCCGAAAGGAGGGTTATCAGAAAAACCGTACTGTTTATATGTAAGTCGCCTATTCCGCTTGTAAAAATAACCATACAAAGTCCGATAAGTGTACAGAAAACCATCCTTATCGAGTTTGCAAGCATCGCATCCTTATATTCGTTTACAAAACCGCTTGTCTTTTTGCCGCAATATCCCTTTGTTGCCCCTGCGACGAGAGCTGTAAGTAAAAATATATAACCCATTTAATTAAATTATGCTCCTTATTATTGTGTTTCAGGTTTGTTTAAGTTTTTTTATCAAGGAAAAACGTTAAAGCCTTTAGACCATTTATGTACGCCCAAACAGTCATAAGCCAGCTCGCGAAGCTTTGGGTAAATCTCCATTTGAAGAGTTCCGCAGTTTTTGACGTGCTGAGCGTATATTATTGTCACCTTATTATCTATATCGATTGATACAAGGCTTCCGTTATATCCGATACAGACAAAGCAATTTTTTTCTGTTGTTTCATTATATATAATGTTGTTTATAAGATTGAGCGTTCCCTCTTCGGAAAGCAGCCGAAAGCCGTGCTTTGACACGCCCTTGTTGCACAGAGTTTCAGCGAAACGCGCATAGTCGCCTACGCTTGTGATTATACAGCCTTCGTTTTTGGAAAGCAGAGCCTCAAAGCTTTTATCGGACTTAAGTCTCTCTCCGTCATCGGTTAAAAAGTATTGTGTACTGATTCGCTTCCGGTTGGAATCGTTTATGGAAAACGAGGTGTTTTTCATATGAAGCGGCTCAAAAATATACCTGTGCAGATACTCGTCAAGCGGAAGTCCAGTCAATGCTTCGACAATCCTGCTTAAATTTTTATGGTTGAACTTATGCTGTTCAAAATCAAGTGTTTCTGAATAGATTCTAAGCATCTGTTCGACGGTTGAGTCGTTTCCAAAGCCGGGAATGTACTTGTCAGCCCTGTCGCTTAAGGAGAGCTTGCCTTCTTCCGAAAGCCGGACAATAGCGGTACAGCAGATAAGCTTTGCCGCCGAATGCATAAAGTATAAATCCTTGAACGTTGTCTTTTTTGCGTCCGAGAAGCCATACTTGCGTCTGAAAACGTTGTTGTGGTTTTCATAGATACAACAGTCGCATCCGGGCAGCTCATAAACCTTATGAAAGGAATCAAGGTATTTTGAAAGAGGTATGAAATTCATATAAAGATCAGCTCCTTATCAATATTTTTTATTCTGAAGCGCTGTTTCGGTCATTTCGATAGCCTCAGATGATATACCCTCGCGGTGATATACGATATAATAATAGATTGAACTGATTATCGAAAGCTGTGATATTCTTGAATTCAATCCCAATATCGTGTATTTTGTCTCGTTTGAAGCGGTAAACAGAGTGATGTCCGAAACCTTTGTGATAGGTGATTTACCCTTGTTTGTTATAGAGATTGCGGTTGCCCCGCGAAGCCGCGCGATTTTAAGCGCGTCAACTATATCCTTTGATGAGCCGGAATGTGATATGCCGATGGCAACATCTCTGTCGGTGAGGTGCGAAGCGGTTATGGCCTGCATATGATTATCGGAGAATGCCGCGGCGCGCAGACCGGCGCGAAGAAGCTTGTGCTCAAAGTCAAGTGCGACCGCCGCTGAATTTCCGAGACCGTATATTAAAATCTGCTGTGCATTTAAAATCTTTTTTGCTGCTTGTTCAAGAGCGTCCTTGTCTATCGCCTTTTTTGTCAGCTCAAGCGAACAATATATGTCGTTTGAAACCTTTTCGAAGATTTCAAAGCATGAATCTTCGGCGGTGATTCCGTCGGTCATATCGCTTGAACCTTC
>CAJKNM010000126.1 GCA_905201285.1 uncultured Eubacteriales bacterium
TTTCGTTATAATAAGTTTTTTTTATACACTTTTTTGCAAGAAAATACTTGAAGTTTTTGAATTGTTGTGTTAGAATATAAAATGGTTTTTTAGTTTATATTACAAAATCTATTAAATTTTTCATACATAAAACCATAAAGTGTGTTTGTTGGATTCAGTCTGAATCCAACAATAATAATTTTAGCCCATCACGAGTTATGTAAAAAAATTAAATTTATTATATTTTATACTTTGGAGGAAGTATGATGGAAAAATTATTCAAACTTAAGGAAAACGGCACTAATGTCAAGACTGAGATTATTGCCGGAATCACTACGTTTTTGGCAATGGCTTATATCCTTGCCGTAAACCCGTCACAGCTCGGTACTATCGACGGCGCATCAGCAGGTGCGATTCTCACGGGTACTGCGCTTTCAGCCGCTATTGCTACTCTTTGTATGGCGTTCTTCGCTAACTATCCGGTGGCTTTGGCATCGGGTATGGGTCTTAATGCGTTCTTCGCATTCACGGTCTGCGGCGCAATGGGTATTCCCTATGCTGTTGCTCTTACCGCTATTTTGGTTGAAGGCGTTATTTTTATGCTGCTTTCACTCTGCAAGTTCAGAGAAGCACTTATCAACCAGATTCCGGAAAATCTTAAATTCGGTATTACCGCCGGTATCGGTCTGTTCATCACAATCATAGCTATGATTAACGCAGGTATTGTTATAAATAATGATGCGACTCTTCTCGGAATAGGTGACTTCGGTTCACCTCAGTTCGTTTTGGCACTGGCAGGTCTTTTGATTATAGGAGTTCTTCACCACTTTAAGGTTCCCGGTGATATTCTTCTCGGTATCATTATCACATGGATTCTCGGTATTATTGCTGAGCTTTGCGGTTGGTATCAGGTTGATCCCGCAAACGGTGTGTATTCACTTATCCCGTCATTCAGCGGACTGAAGATTGAGGCTCCTACCTTCTGTAACTTTGATTTCAGTTATATAGCTAAGAACTTCTCAACCTTCCTGGTTGTTATGTTCACATTCCTGTATACCGATATATTCGATACCGTCGGTACTCTTATCGGTGTTGCTGAAAAAGGTAATCTCCTCGACGAAAAGGGTGAGCTTCCTCACGCAACGGGCGCACTTATGGCTGATGCTGTAGGTACATGTGTCGGTGCCGCTCTCGGTGTTTCGACTGTTACAAGCTATGTTGAGTCAAGCGCAGGTGTTTCAGCAGGCGGAAGAACCGGTCTTGCTTCGGTTGTTACAGCAATACTCTTCCTTATTTCAATCGTATTTGCTCCGATATTCCTTGCTATTCCTTCGTTTGCAACAGCTCCGGCTATGATGTTCGTTGGTCTGCTTATGCTCAGCTCTGTTAAGAACGTTAAGTTCGACAACGATGTCGCTGATACTCTCGGTGCATTTGCCGCTATCGTATTTATGCCGCTTACATATTCAATCGCTAACGGCATTATGTTCGGTATGCTTACTTGGGTTATTCTCAAGGTTCTCACAGGAAAAATTAAGGAAGTTAAGCCGGTTATGTGGGTTACAACCGTGCTCTTTGCTCTGTACTTCGTGCTTAAGTTCCTGCACATTATGGGCTAATTAGTTTTGACCGAAAGGAAATGATTTCATAATGAAAAGCCACTATTCAATGGAAATAGCAGGGTTGAAGAGAGATCTTCCCCTGTGTAAAATAAATGACGACCTTTATATTGCTGCGTTCATTATGTTCGGCGACGTAGAGATTACCAGAGCTTCAGCTAAGGAACTTTTAGCCAAAGCTCCCGAACACGATATAATGATTACGGCAGAATGTAAGGGGATTCCTCTGCTTTATGAAATGGCACGTCTTGCCGGCGAAAATAACTATATTGTTGCGCGCAAGGGCCCGAAGCTTTATATGAAGAATGTGCATACAACTTATGTAAATTCAATCACAACCGAAAATCGACAGATGCTCTGCCTCGGCGAGAGTGATGTTGCCGCGCTTAAAGGTAAGCGCGTGCTTATTGTGGATGATGTAATAAGCACAGGTGAATCCCTTGCCGCGCTTGAAAAGCTTGTTGATGAGGTCGGAGGAAATATAGTGGGAAAGATGGCTGTTCTCGCTGAGGGCGATGCAGCTAAACGTGATGATATTGTGTTCTTAGAGCCTCTCCCCTTGTTTGACAGGGAAGGGAATCCTTTGGACTGATTAACATCCGAAAATATTAATTTTGACGGATATATACCGATTTTTGCGGTGTATATCCGTTTTTTCTTGCCTGTTTAACCCCGAAAAATAGGAAAAGAGGAAAAAAGAACTTGACAAAAGGGGAAAAAGGTGATATAATGTGCAAGCTGTCGCAAGAGCGGAAACAATCGAGGGATTGAAAACGAAACGGCTGCGGCGGATATCACGAATAATTACGGAAAAGTTGAGAAAGCAGAAAGAACAGAGGAAGAATTAGAAAATTTCCGAAAAAAGTTCTTGACAAAGCGAAGAAAAAGTGATAT
>CAJKNM010000127.1 GCA_905201285.1 uncultured Eubacteriales bacterium
ACTGATTATTTATGCAAAGATTTATTTTCATCAGAAAACGAGGATTTAACTATGCGTCTTAAAAACATTGAAATGCAAGGCTTTAAGTCTTTTGCAGATAAAATTTATCTGGATTTTAATTCTGGAATCACCGCGATAGTCGGCCCTAACGGCTCGGGAAAGAGTAATATTTCCGATGCGATTCGCTGGGTTATGGGCGAGCAGAGCATCAAGTCTCTCCGCGGAAGCAAAATGGAGGATGTTATTTTTGCCGGAACCGAACAGCGAAAAGCGCTCGGGTTTGCTGAGGTCACGCTGACGCTTGACAATACTGACGGCTATTTCTCCCTTGACTTCCCCGAGATTTCGGTCACCCGACGCGTTTACAGAAGTGGTGACGGCGAATATTATATAAACAAGACCTTGTGCAGGCTTAAAGATATTCACGAGCTGTTTATGGACACCGGCCTCGGAAGAGATGGATATTCCATTATCGGACAGGGTAAGATTGACTCAATTTTAAGCACTAAGTCCGAGGATCGCAGACAGATTTTCGAGGAGGCGGCGGGAATATCAAAGTATAAATACAGAAAGATTGAGGCGGAGCGAAAGCTCGCTCAAACAGTTGAAAACCTGACCCGTGTAAACGATATTTTAAGCGAGCTTGACGGACAGATAGGACCTCTTGAAAGGCAAGCCGAAAAGGCGAAGAAATATCTTGTTCTCCGCGATGAGCTTCGCGGGCTTGATATAAACGCGTCTATTATCAATATAGATAAAATTAAAGAAGAACATTCAAAGCTGACCGAGGATTTAAAGCTCTTAAACGAACAGATACAGACAATTTCCGCCGAGCTTTCTGAGACGGATAACGCTATTTCGGCGCTGTATGACAAGATGCGCGAATGTGACAGTGAAATCAACAGGTTTACTGAAGAAGAAAGAAGAATTGTAGTTCAAATCAGCGATACCGAAAAAAGCATAGGAATTTTAAAAAACGATATTGAACATAACACCGCCAATATTGAACGGCTTGAAGCCGAAATCAAAACTGTATCGGACACAGTAAAGTCAGCCGAAGCTGAACTTGAAATACACAAGACACGTCTTAGAGAATTAAATGCCGAAAACGAAAAAAATTCGGCCGAAATCGAGAAGGTAGGCGAACTCGCCAGGGATTCGGATGTGACGGTCGGCGAAAAGGGCGGTGCGTTGGAATCCCTTAAAACCCGTATTTTGGATATAACGGCCAAATTAAATTCACTTCGCGGTTCGACCGATAATCTGAATATCTTAAAGGACAGCTTTTCTGCGCGAAAAGCCGATATAGAAGCCGAGCTGTCGGGAAGAAATAAGGATATGGAAGAACTCTCGGCTCAGCTGAAAAAAGCCGAAGAATGCGAAACCGAGTATAAGGCTCAGCTGTCTGATTCGGAGGTCAGCCGAAGAAAGCTTGAAAGCGAATTAAACGTGAATAAGAAAAAGTGTTCAGAACTTTCGGAAAGCCGTAATAAAAACCTTCTTGAGCTTAGCAGAAAACGCTCACGCAGGGGAATGCTTATGGATATGGAGAGGGAGTTTGAAGGTTACGCCAAGGGCGTAAAGGGCGTTATGACCGCGTATAATGACGGAAAGTTTAAAAATGCCAATATTTTCGGACCTCTCGCCCAACTCATAAAGACGGACAAACAGTATATAACAGCGATAGAAACCGCCCTCGGTGCGGCGGGACAGAATATTGTTACTGAATCCGAAGCCGAAGCGAAACAGGCGATAGCTTACCTTAAAGAGCGGCATATGGGAAGGGCAACGTTCCTCCCCGTTTCCGCAATACGCGGCAGGAGCTTTGACGATTCATCGGCAAGAAGCTGCAAGGGTTTTGTTGCTGTTGCGTCTAATTTGATAGAGTGTGAAAGCACGTTCAGGGATATAGTAAGCAGCTTCCTCGGCACGACCGTAATATGCGATAACATTGATAACGCCGTCTTGATGGCGAGACAGAACAGGCATAAATTCAGAATTGTTACGATAGGAGGCGACGTTATACAAGCGGGCGGTGCTATGACGGGCGGAAGCGCAGTCAAAACCACAGGTTCTCTTTCGAGAACGGGTGAGATTGACACTCTTTCAAAGGACATCGAAAATCTTAAAAAGGTTGTTGAAAGCGAAGAATCAGAGCTTAAAAAACTAAATGAATCGATGCTGAGCGGTGAGAAGTTATTAAATGATTCAATCTCACATATACAAGAGATTCGCACAAAGCTGGTACAGGTGACATCAGACAGAGAACGATGCTCGGCTCTTATGAAGAATGCGGACGCATCTAACAAAC
>CAJKNM010000128.1 GCA_905201285.1 uncultured Eubacteriales bacterium
GAAAATTTTTTATTAATTTTTTAATTTAAAGGTTGAATTCTCAAATAAGATATGTTATGATATTAAATATAAAGGCGTAATAGAAATTTTTATATGTGGTTTTGTTATTCAGACCGCCTAAATAATTTTATCAGGAGGAAAAGTAAATGAAAAAAGGAAGACTTTTATCGGTTGTACTTAGTGCGTCAATGCTTTTGTCAAGCATTGCTCTTCCGGCGTTTGCGCTCACTTTTAACGATGTTGAATCAGACGCGACTGTGTCATGGGCAAAGGATTCGATTACCAAGATGACCGATGCCGGATATATAAAGGGATATGAGGACGGAACCTTCCGCCCGTACAGAGCCATCACGAAGATAGAGAGCCTTATACTTATGTCAAGAATGCTCGGCTATGAGAATAAACAGTTCTCGGATGTTGCAAGCTCCGCGACGACAGCGTATAAGTCGATTGCATCAAAGTACAATACTACATATGCAAACGAAATCAGCTATCTTCTCTATTGTGGGGTGCTTAAAGAAAGTGACCTGCTCGACTATGCTTCGGCCGCTAATGCCAACACACAGCTTCTCAGATACCAGGCTGCTATTTTGATGTCAAAGCTTATGGGTGCCGATTCAGAGGCTAAGGCGTATACTGTATCGACAGCAACCTATGCGGATGATTCTGCGATTCCGGCTACCGCTAAATCTTATGTTGAATATGTAACAGCAAACAATATTATGAACGGTATGGACAAGACCTCAGACGGCAAGTCACAGTTCTCGCCGCTGACATCTCTTACACGTGCACAGATGGCGACCTTGCTCGCAAGAATGATGGACAAGCTTGACCTCAAGTATGTCAGCGGAAGTGTTGACAGCACAAGCAGCTCAAGCGTTACAATCGGCGGAACAAAGCTCGGCCTTACCAAGGACACCAAGGTTTATATAAACGGCGGTACCGCTTCAACCTCGGATATAAGTGAGGGTGCTGATGCCTCTGCGGTAAGCGTTATGAAAAATGCGCTGGCTGTTCAGACAGAAGAGGTTCAGAAGTCAACAATAGTATACGGTATTATCACCAGAAAGACCGATAATGCAGACGGCAAGAAGCTGACTATCGCCGATTATGAGGATGAGAACAACTCTGAAACATATACTCTGAAGGATAATTGTAAGATTACTGTTGACGGCGCAAAGGGAACACTCGCCGACCTCAGCAACAAGGATTTTGTAAAAGTTACTATTACCGGTTCAAAGATAAGTGAGATTTCAACCGAGGATAAGAGCTTTAGCGTAAAGGGTGTGCTTGTATCCACCGAATATGATGACGATAATCACGTTTATATGAACATAGGTGACAACAACGGCGATAATGTTCAACAGTACGTCGTTTCAAGCAAGGGTGCGACGGTTACCAGAGACGGCGAAGAGACTGAGTTCGGCTCGTTGTCAAAGGGCGACAAGGTTACCGTTAAGCTCAACTACGGAAAGGTTGTATCTGTTACCGCTAAGGGTGACACGGTCGGCTTTACCGGTCTTTTAAAAGAAATCATTATCTCTAACAATCCGTCGCTTACTATTACGGTTGACGGAAAGGATAAAACATATAAACTTCGCTCGGATGCGAAGATTACCGTATCGGGTTCGGCCGCTACTATTTATGATTTGCGTCCGAATATCACCGTTACCGGTACCCTTGACAGCAGTGAAATAAAGACTGTTTCGGCATCTACCGTCGCTGTGAACGAAAAGGGAGAGATGACGGGTACTGTTACCGGAAAGAACACAACCTATAAGGTTATCACCATTAAGGATGATGACGGTAACACACAAAGTGTTTATTATAATAACAACACCAAGTTCTTAAGCAGTAACGGCTCTAACTCAACCGTTAAGGCTTTGGAAAACGGTTCTAAGATTACCGTTACCGGCGCTGACAAGAACGGCGTATTTGAAGCAACAATTATTATAGTCAGATAATAAAATATTATTACAATAAAGTCATCACCGGACAAGGCAATATTACCCTGTCCGGTATGGTTAAAGCGGCAGGTTTATTTTTTAAAATATACTCTGCCGCTTTTGTTTTAAAAAAGATGGAAGAGAGTATAAAAGGTATGCCGTAGTGATTTATGGTGACATTAATGGAGATGGTGAAATATCAAGTCTTGATATGTTGTATATAAAAAGAGATGTCCT
>CAJKNM010000129.1 GCA_905201285.1 uncultured Eubacteriales bacterium
GCCCTTATCCTTGCGGTCAATTAATCGTATAACAAATCGTTTTAATTTCCCGAAACATTTTTAAAACTTTTTTATTTTTTGAATATAAAACGGAATTCGGGGAAATATATAGATTAAAAGGAGCTGATAAAATGCCGAACAGTGATACGATAGAATTGTTAAAGGAATGTAATTCGGGTATAAAAATGGGTGTCAATACAATAGACGAGGTATGCGAAAAGGTGAGCGACAGTAAGTTCAAAGCTCTCCTTGAGCATTGTAAGGAAGAGCACCAACACCTCGGAAGCAAGACGCACGAACTTTTAAACGAATACCACGACAGCGGAAAGAATCCAAACCCTATGGCAAGGACTATGTCATGGTTTAAAACGAACATTATGATTTCGATGAACGATGATGATGAAACGATTGCTGACTTAGTGACCGACGGCTGTAATATGGGTGTGAAATCTCTTTATAAATATATGAATAAATACAAAGCCGCCGATGACAGCGCAAAGGATATAGCAAAAGAGCTTATTCATATCGAAGAAAATCTGACGAAGGATTTGAGACAATACCTCTGAGTTTTATAGCTCTATAGCAAAGGCTCGGGTTAGACGACCTGAGCCTTTCAGACTGTCGAAAAAGTTATTTTCAGCAAGATATTGCTTTGAACTGACTGCCCTAAGCCCATAAATCCGCCGCCGCGCCCGTTACGGCAATGTAGCAATATCTTGCCGAAAGCATTGTGAAAACGCGAAAAATTTCATTTCCTTGCCGCCGCGGCGATGGTTGCCGGTGGCAACCGCTTATCGCCGACCGGAGCGGACAGCGGAGACAGGCATGGCGGAATCAGGGGACGGCGTTTAATTAAAAATGAAATTTTTCGTTTATCATAGTTATAGACACGCCCAAAAGGGGGCAGAACGCCCCCTTTATCTGCAATATATACTTATGTAACGCACTGTTCTTAAATCAATCATCGTTATATCCCCGTTTCGCGGATTCTTTATCGACAGAAAGTCTATTCCCACCTCACTCAAAACTCCGCACTTCTCAATTCTTCTTCTTTCGTTTGTCCATAGATCCAGGCATATATACTTTCCTCTGTATCTGTCAAGATAGTCGGGCATCGACATAAGCTGTCTCTCGGCCGAAATCTGAGGAACAGACATAAGTCTGAAGCTTCCGCTCATATTATCGGCTATTATACTGTCGGTGTGATGGATTAATTCTCCCCCGGCGGCTCTTTTGTTTCTTATAACCTCGGCCTGTGTATTCTCTCTTTTCATGTCTTCACTCTCCTGTTTATTATATGTACCGCTTTGACTAAAAGCTCCGCCCTGCGCCTCGCCATATTCATCTGAGCCTTCTTCGCCGTAAATCTTATATGCTATACCCGACGATTTCAGATAGTCACAGCCGCAGCCGGGCGGAAACACTACCTCATCGTTTTCAGCATTCTTCGATTCCTGTTCGGAGGAATCTTTTTTCTCGCCTCTATCAGAATTTTCCACCGCTTTCACCTCCTTTGTACCATAATATGAATTTTCCGATTTTCTGGGTGTCTGTCTGTTGCAATAATGTCGCATTATTTCATTCCTTTCCGTCCGCGCAAAATTGAACTTCGCCGGCATTGCGGACCACCGCACAACAAAGCCTGTAAAAAAACACTTCTATATATAATATTCATATATTATGATTGGATACACAAATTTATTCTCAAGTTTATTCTCAAGCAAAAATATAATAAAACCGTGTTGTGATACAATTGATTGGTGACAAAAAAATGAACTATAGTCAAGTAAGCAGACACAAAAAAGCACAATTTATTTAGGGGAGCAGGCTATTTTGTCTGCTCCCAATATAAAGCTTCCGCTTCATTCGGTGTAAGCATATTAAGCGTTC
>CAJKNM010000130.1 GCA_905201285.1 uncultured Eubacteriales bacterium
ACCACTGGGAAAAGTACTTTACGGTGCAGGAAATGACGGTAAGTCAGGCTATGAAGGCGTAGTATATAAAAACGTAATAGGAACATATCTTCACGGACCCCTTCTTCCGAAGAATCCTATGCTCTGTGACCATATTTTAGCCTCTGCTATGAAACGAAAATATCCGGACTTTAAAGGTTTTGAAGAATTAAATGATGAGCTTGAAAATACAGCAAACGAATATATAGAAAAACGATTTCTCTCAAAATAAAAGCTGTGGCATTACGCCACAGCTTTTATTTTAATTTAAAATATCTCCTACTCCGTTCATAATATAAGTCGGTCGATAAGGAAAATCTTTTATCATATCTTCACTTGTTACACCGCTCAGAACAAGAACAGTGTCAATCAATGATTCAAGACCAGATATTATATCGGTATCCATTCTGTCGCCTATGAAAACGGTTTCTTCGGTATGGCACGATAATGCCTTGTTGGCGTGTCTGACCATAAGAGGGTTCGGCTTGCCGACAAAATATGCTTTTTTCCCGGTTGCAATCTCGATAGGCGAGATAAGTGCACCCGTCGCCGGCATAATTCCGTTTTCGGTCGGTCCTGTTATATCGGGATTAGTACCTATAAGCTTTGCACCCTTATTCACAAGGGCAATAGCTTTTTCTATCTTTTCAAAATTGTATGTTCTTGTATCACCGACAATGACATATTCGGGGTTGACATCATTCATATCGATTCCCTCGTCATAAAGAGCGTTTACAAGGCCTGCCTCGCCGATAACATATGCGCTGCACCCCGGATTCTGAGCGGCCAGGAACTCTGCCGTAGCAAGCGCACTGGTATAAAAATGCTCTGACGGAACGTCAAGACCCATTCTTTTAAGCTTTCTGCAAAGCTCCTGCGGAGTTCTCTCTGAGCTGTTGGTAAGAAAAATAAACTCCTTTTCGTTTTCAATAAGCCAGTTTACAAATTCCGGAACGCCATCAAGCAGATTGTTGCCGTGATACAAAACACCGTCCATATCACTTATAAAGCCGCGTTTTTCTCTTATCTTTTCATACATAAATTTTCTCTCCTTTGGCTTATGTATATTATCCGAAGCTTATTCGGCTGACGCAAAAGCCGCTCCTATAATTCCGGCATCGTTCATCAAGGTTGCAATCTTAATCTCTGTCTGAGCAACCGCCTTACAATAAGAATGTTTTTTAACATATTCTTTAATCGGAACAAGAAGGCGATCTCCTTCCTTGCTGATGCCGCCGCCTATTACGAGTATATTGGGCTGAAATATATTGATTATACTTGTTATTCCGTCCGCAACATATTCGATATACTGTTCAACAACCTTCTTAGCTACTGCATCCCCTTCTTTCGCCGCGTTAAACGATGTTCTTCCGCTGACCTTTCCTTCTTTCTCGGCTTCCCTGGCAAGCAGACTGTCGGGGTTTTCTTCAATCGCCTTCTTTGTTTGACGAATCAACGCAGTGACAGAAGCATATGCTTCCCAGCAACCGTCGTTTCCGCAGGTACAATGTTCTCCGTTGTGAACAAGGGTTATATGTCCGAGTTCGCCGCCGGCACCGTTAAAACCGCGATATATATTTTTGTTTATAATTACACCGCCGCCGACACCTGTTCCGAGAGTAATGGCAACAAAGCTGTCAACGTTATTTCCGTTTATAACATACTCGCCGTAAGCCGCAGCATTCGCATCATTTTCTATCTGAACCGGAACATCTATATATTTTTTCAGTTCCTCGCTTATAGGAACATTGTCCCATCCCAAATTATTTGAGTATACAACCACACCGTTTGCACTATCAATTGTTCCCGGACTTCCAATTCCTATTCCATCAAGGTCAGATACACTTAATTTACATTCCTCCAACAAGC